>JALDAI010000001.1 GCA_022729285.1 Candidatus Nanoanaerosalina archaeon | reverse complement strand
GGTTTCGAGCCGTCAACTGCAACGACGCCTTTTTCCTCAATGATCTTTTTGATCTCTCTGTCCGACAGTATCATGTAATTAAAAATAAACAGCTTTTTTTAAAACAGTAACTTTTTTTGTGGTGCAAGGGAAAAAACACGGTTTTTGATTACTTGATGGTGAAAAAGATGTCTCTGGCTGTTTTAATTATTTAAGCTACCTTCAAGAATTAATCATTGTAATAGACCGTCTCTAGAACAAGTTAGGGCGGAAAAACGTTTTTTCGCATAAAAAATAAAATCGATTCAATAAAAAAAGAGGGGAAACCAAAAAAATGTCCGAAGCAGAATCCGAAAGCGTCATGGAGGAAATGGAAGGAATATACTCTGGAAAAAAAGAGGAACTGGAAGACATGTCCATGAAGGTAGAAGAGCTTGAAAAGAAGATTGAGAACTTCAAAGGCTCTATAAATGATGTTGACAATCATTTAAGGACGCTTGAATCAAGGTCAAGGGTTAACAGGAACAAGATAGGAGACCTTGAACTTATGAAGGAAGAGTTCTTGGAGTTAAGGCAGGACATCGAAAGTTTTAAGGGTGAGATGAACGCCCTGGAATTCGAGGTATCCGAGGAAAGACTGGAGAAAATAATGGAGGAAAGAACCGATGTTCTGGACGGAGGGATGAAAGATCTGGAAAAAGAAGTTGAGTCGCTTAAAGAATCTAGAAAAGAACTTAAGGAACAGGTTAAGGAAAAGGAGGAGTTTATCGAAGATCTTAACGATGAGTTAGAGGATATAAAGGATGAGAAAGCTGAACTAGCTGCAAAAGCACAGTCTAGAAAGAGAAAGATTGAGCAGTTAGAAGAGGAGAAGGACTCTCTTGAAGACTCTATGAAAGTTACAGAAGACTTGATGACAAAGCTAAAAGCTCAAGTACATGAGCTTAACAGTAGTTTAGACGAGTAGTTTAGAAACTGTTTTCAAGAGATAGAAGGGTTTTTCCTTCTTTAAACTCGAAAGAGCCTTTTACCGGGATGTCGACACCGTTTATGTCGAGCACCATCCCTGTAAATCCTTTATTTTCTACCATGTGGAGTTCGCCAATAACTTTTTCCTTACTAACAGAGCTTTTTACACTGGTTTTTTCTTTACTGACTTTATTTTCTTCTTTATCTTTTACAGAGGATTCTCCTTTTTTCTTACACTGCAGGTTCTGGTGGCCTAGCATAGCTTTTTTACTTTCGTAGGCTTTACCGCAGTATTTACAGTGGAAAGTCTCTTTTTCTGACATTACTAACCAACAATTTGTTGTTCTCTTATTAAATTGTTTCCTACCCGACACTACTATTTTCTATTAAACATCTGTTAAATGCTCTTTGAGCCATTTTCCCAAATACTTATAAGGATGGATAAAGGATTTTCCCCTTAATGGGATCAGAAAACTTAATGGATAAATTACATGGCAAAGAAAAAGCTGGTATTGTAGTAGCAGCACTAGTCCTTATTACAGTTTCAGCTCTAGCAGGTTTTTACGGAGCTGAACAAGGAGTAGTATCAGAGCCTCTTGAACTTGGCGAAGAAGTTTCAGAAGATGAAATCGAGTCAAATGTTATGGAGCTTCTTGAGCAAGATTTTGCAGCTCAGGAAGAGCAGATGATGATGGCTGCTGAGCAGGAAGGCTTTGATTCCGAAGAGATTTACATCGATGGAGAGGTCTCATCAATCTCAGAATCTGAATTCGGAAACCTTTTAGAGGTTACCGTAACCATCGAAGGAAACGTTCCTGGAATGGGAGGTCAGATGGAAGAGATCACTCAGCAAGACAGTCTTTTCATCTCAAACGATGGAAGGTACGTTTTCCACCCACCTATGGATTTGGATGACATGGGACAGGCCCAGCAACCAGCTCCAGAAGGTATGGAAGATGAGATCGATCAGGAAGACTTAGAAGAACAGCTTCAAGAACAACTAGAAGGAGAGCTTGAAGAAGATCTTGAAGAAGATCTTGAAGAAGAACCTGAAGAAGAGTGAATCTCTTTGTCAATGAATAAGAAAGGCCTAAACGGCCTTCTTTTCACATTATTTTACCTTACCTTTTCTCATTTTTTAATCTACTAAAAGTAGCTCCTTCCTGGTTCATATACTTAGAATCAGTTTTCTTGCCGTAAGGAGTTTTAGCAGGAGAACTCATTGTTTCAAAAGCTATCTGGCAGATCCTGTCCTCAGGATATATTTTTACAGGAACGTTACCAAGGTTCTGTATCTCTAACGTTATCTGCCCCTTGAAACCGCTATCTATAAAACCTGCTGTGGTATGGATTATTATACCTAGTCTTCCGTAAGAGCTACGTCCTTCAACCCTACCAACTATGTCGTCAGGCATGTCAACTGTTTCAAGAGTTGTTCCAAGGATGAACTCACCTGGATGAACTATAACGCCGTCCTCTGAAGAGTGTTTCTCCTCCTCTATGTACTGGTTGTACTTAGACATATCCTTCGTATCGATCATCTCGACCTTTCTTGTGTTTAATATCCCGAAAGTGTATCCAAGTCTAAGATCTAAAGAAGAAGGGCCTAACTGTTTGTCCATATTTATGGAAGGTCCTTTTTTTGTGCTGACAGCTTTTTTGTCTTCAACAAGTTTCTTAATCTCTCTGTCTGAAAGTATCATAAACAGTTTTAGGTGGTAGTTAGTTAAGTTTTTTCCCCTTCCGGAACATTGTATGTCCTAATTATTTAAGGGAGTTCCAACAATTTTTCTTATACGGTTAAAACAAGAAATTTCCTTTGTTTGTGAGCTTATAGTAGGAAAAACTTGTTTACTTAATTTGTTTCGGTGGTTACTTTGTCAGAAAAAACGGATAATGTAAAGTTTCAGGAAGAAGGAAGTGTTCCGGGTAGAAACCTGGAAGATGCTATGAGAACAGTTGATTCACGGTCAAGAGTTAACAGAAACAAGATCAGCGACCTAGAGAACTTAGAGCAGGAGTTTAAAAAGTTGGAGAAAGAGTTGGACAGGGTTAAAAGCGACCTACAAGTAATAGGTTTCCAGCCATCAGATGAAAGCTCTGAGATAAAAGATTCTGAACAAAGCCACAGCTGCCAAGAGCTTGAGGAAAAAGTTGAGAGAATGCATGTTGATTTAGAAGATATCTGGACGGATATCGAAAGTATGAGCGCAGAGTTAGGACATGTTTTAACTGATTTAGATACTGTTGTAGCTGATAAAACTGATGAATCCGATGTAGAAGATCTTTTAGAAAAACACGGTATCAGAGAATCCTTCTTTGAAAGAGGGGTTGACAAACGTTTTGAACAGTTTGAAAACAGGATTGATGAAATTGAGCAGAGCCTTGGAACATTCCAAGAAGTTAAGCCTAATGTTGTTACAAAAGGCGAGTTTGAAGCAACACTTTCTCAAATAGTTAAAATAAAAAACGGGGATTTAGAAGACGTAATCTATTATGATGAAGTCTTTAAGAAAGTTTCAAAGCTTGAAAAAACCATTGAAAATCTTAAGGATAATTATAGAGATGTTGAAGAAGCGTTAGAGCAGCTAAGAGAGAATGAGTTAGGAGAAAAAGTACAAAGCGTTAAATCCGATTTTTCAGAGTTCAAGGAAAAGTTCAACAGTTTAGAAGAAGAGGTTGAAAGCCTAAAATTAGAGGAGTTACAGGAAGTAGAGGAAGAAATTTTGGAAAAAATAGACGGAAGGATTGATGAGAAAACTTCTGTTATAGAAAGTTTTGAAGGGAAAATTGAAGATATTGAGAAAAGAGTTGAAGAAAGTTTTAATGATGATACTGTTGAAAACCTAAGGGAAAGATTGGAGTATTTAGAAGAAGAAATCAGTGAAAAAGATGCTGGTTCTGAAAAGTTTGTTGAAAAGAACCGGTTAGAAAAAGTAGAAGAAAGGCTCCAAAATTTAAGAGAAGACTTTGATGAGAGAGTAAGATCGGATGATAATAAAGAGTTGAAAGAAGAAGTAAAAACTCTTAATGAAAGATTTACTGAGCTAAAACAAGACTTTGAAGATGGAAAAAGTAATGAAGACTCTGTAAACATTGAGGATAGGTTAGAAGAAGTTAAAGAAGAGTTAAAACAGGATTATGTAGACAGGTTAGATGAGAAAAGTTCTGCTTTGAACAGCTTCGATAAGAGGATAAAAAGCCTTGAAGAAAAGCTGGAGAATACTTCTGAAAGTAGTGTTAGTGAAGAAGTAAGTAGTAGGCTTGAAAAAGTTGAAGAAAAGTTAAAGAATGAAACTCAGAGCAAAAGTACTTCTACTGAGCCTTCTAATGAGTTAAAAGAAGAGATCAGAAAGTTGAAAGAGGAAACTGTTCCTCGAGAAGAGTTTGAAAAGCTGGAAAGTAACTTCAATGAGTTAAGCAAGCTGATAATCAACCACTTCGAGAAAAACGGCTGAAACAACGGATTAAATCCCTAAATATTTATACAGTAAACGGTAAAATTTTTCTATGGACGAGTCCTACAAATTTTTCGGTGTTTTAACCGTATTGGTAGGGTTGGTGGCTTTTTTAACCGCAGAATCGGTTGCACCTGAATTATCGATTATTGTTTCTACAATGGAGGTTTCAAGAACGTTACCGATGCTTTTAGCTGAAAACATAGCGGTTTTTGCTGTAATGTTTTTCGTTGGTTACCCTTTCTCTAGGATGTTATTCGGAGACTTAGAGGTTTTTGAAACATTTTTCACATCTATAATGTCTTCTTTTGTTATCTTAGCGGCAACTTACTTGACAGTTTCCGGTTTTGTTGGGATATACAGTTTTTACAAGTTCCAAGGAGACTTTATGTTTTCCTGGGTAGTTGGTTCCAGCGCAGTAGGCTATGTTGCCTACCTTGTAAGAGGTGGTAGAGATTATTAGCGGAATTCTTAACGCTTTAAGCGGTTTAAATATTCCTTTCCATGCGTCCTCTCTTGTACCGGCGCTTATATACATGGTTTTAGCTTACCATATACTCGTGTTTTTCAGAGAAGAAGATCTAGAGTTCAATGAACACCATGTTTTAAGCTACCTACTAGTAGGTTTTGTATTTTTAACTATCTCATACCTTTTGAACTGGGTACATAACGCTGTTATACTTACTCAAGCGCCTACAACAAATCTTTACTACGTTAGCTATGCTTTAGCATCTGATATAACAAAACTACCGGGATACATGTTTATCCTAGTAACAGTAGGAGTTTTTTACAGGAGGATGAGTAGGATATGAATGATTTAAACATTTTTCTAGCTGTTTCAAATGTGATCATTCCTGTTTTAGCGTTTATTTTAACTTTGTTAGCGCTGAAACATCTTTACGACTACGTAGGAGAAGTCCCTGTTATGTGGAAAAATATCTGTTTCGGACTTTTCTTTTTCGCTTTTTCAGAAATATTCGGTATGTACAGAATAATTTTCCAACAAGCAACCCACCACTTTAACTTTTTCACAAATGTACTGAAAATAGTAGGGCTTACCTTCTTTTTCACAGGTATTGTGCCTTATATAAAAGAAATCACAGGTGTTTAGATGTCAGAGAAGTATAAAGAGCTTATAGAAAAGGTTGTAAAGGAAGAGAAGAAGATTGTGAAAAAAGTTGCTATTACTACGGCCAACAAAAAGGTTGAAGGACTAAAGGTTGATGATGACGGAAATGTTTTAGAGCTATCAGAAAACGGTGAAAAAGTTTTTGAACATCTTTACAACAGCTACAAAGAATTAGGTTTTGGAACTGCTAAAATAATTATTAAAAAAGCTATAAAACCTGTATTAGAAGATAATCCGGATTTAAAAGTTCCTGAAGAGCTAAGAGACTGATTCTAAATGAAGGTTAGGATAGGTGGAGAGTTAATTAGTGATGTTGAATTACTGGATTCTTATTTCAGTAAGATGAAAGGGTTGATGTTTAAAGAAGAGGGTAGAGCTCTCCTAAAGTTCGATGTGGAGGATAAGTACGGTGTTTGGATGCCTTTTATGAAGTATCCATTGGATTTAGCGTTTATATCAAAAGAGTTAGAAGTAGTAACTATTAATGAGGATGTAAAACCTATCAGCTTATCACCTAAAACATGGAGGATTTACCGTCCTGATATTATGTGTAAATATATACTGGAAGTTGAATCAGGTCTTTTACAAGAAAAAGGCGTTAAAATCGGCGATAAAGTTGAGTTCTGTTAACCTTTAATCAAGTATAACGCCGTTATAGTAAGGTATAACACTGTTATACCCGGTGAGGCTGTAAAAAACCCTTCTAAAACATCCTTAACTTCTTTTATCAGATCCATGGGTCAAACTCTAATCCGTGGTCGTCAATCCGTTGTTCCATATCTTCTTTGCTTTGTTCGGTTGCTGGTGCAACCATCCAGTCTTCGCAGTCTTCTGATTTCATTAAGTATTTCGCTTCTTCTTCTGAGCAGACTGAAAGATTGGCTTTGTCTCCTACTTTCTCAACTATCCAGTAGTTTTTTTCCGGCATAATCCTTATACTAAAACAAAGTTTTATAAACACTTATGTTGTTTCAAACTTGGTTTTATCAAACCATAAGGCGTGAAAAGCTTATGAAAAGAGCTTCTTCGGTTCTAACTGTTTTAGTGTTCTGTTCTGGAACGGTATTTACTATGTGGTCGAAATGTTTTTCTTCAAGGTCTCCTCTTTCCAACATGGAAGGTATACCTCTCCAAGCACTTCCAAAGACAATCTTAGAGTTTTCTACGGTTTTCTGATCTATACTGGCTTCTCGGTAGTCGTCTCCGTGTGCTGATGTAACTATCACCGGTTTATCGTTTTCTTCAAGTAAGGTGCCTAGGCCTTCTCTCCTGTTTTCAACTTCGTATGTCCAGTACTTCGGTATGTCTTCTTTACTTATAGGCTGAGCTTCGTCCACTCCTATCACTTTAACAGTGACTCTTTCGCCTTTTTCATAATCTCCGTACATAGTTAATTTGTTCTTCAAACCTGCTTTAAGAGTTGCTTTACCGTTCTCAACTTTTTCTACTACGGCTTCTCTAAACTTGTCTGAATAGCCGTGTGACTCTGTCTGTAAAGCTGGCATAATATTAGCATACTTTAGATCTCTGTCGAAAGGAATCAAGTCTTTTCTAAGGTATGGAGGTACTTCTGCATAATTAAGGTATTTCTCCATTATTTCGGCGCTTCTTTCTGTGTTAAGTTTTTCGTCGAAGTCTTCGTAGATAACTATTTTTTCAACTCCGAAAATAGATGCTGTCCTTGCTAAAAGTCCGTACTTTACAGCTCTTGCTTTCATATCTCTTTCGTCAGCTGCAAAGGTTGATGGTATAAGTAGTTCCATATATTTTTGTTGCTCTACCATTTTTTTAAAGAAGTGTCTGCTGGAAGAAGTTTTATACCTTGATACCGAAAAGTTATTTGATGGTTAAAGGTTTTGTCTCTCGGAGGGCTCAGTCCGGTCTGGAGTACATGATTATTGTAAGTATAGCTCTTCTACTAGTTGTTCCTCTTATATCGTACTCTAGAGATATGGTTGGTTCTTTGGAGGATTCAAGGGATACAGAACGTTTAGTAAGGTCTATGGATCATATCGAAAGCGGTGTACGGAGAGTTTATTCCCGTGGCTCCGGTACAAAGATAACTTTTGAAGTTGAGCTACCGACTTCTGTTGTATACTCTGAAACATCTGACAACTACTTTATGTACGTCTTGGACAAGGGAGGCTCTGAATCGGAGTACTACACTGAGCTTGATTTCCCTTTACAAGGCGAGATACCTGGTAACGGAGGGGTTTACAAGGTTGTTGTTGAGTCTAAAGGTGATTATGTTGAGATCAGTTATGAGTAACTCCAAAAAAGGCCAGGCGTCTCTTGAGTTCGTTGTTATGTTCGTTTTCATAATGGTGTTTTTCGCTGTAACTTTATCTTCTATCATGGACCATAGATCATTTCTTCAGAGCCACCAGGAGTCTGTTGAAGGTGTTAGGATAGCTGACAGGATAGGTTATGAACTTGACATGGTTTTAGCTAAGGGTGATGGTTTTTACAGAAATTTTAGGATCCCTGAAACAGTTGATGGACATGAGTATTCGGTTGAAATAATCGGTGGAGAGATAGTTGTTAGGTGGAGAGGAAGAACCGTGTTCTCATCTACTTCTGCTCAAACCGTTAATGGAAGTATAACCGGTGGTGAAAACTTTTTGAGGAACAATGAAGGAGTTATCGAGGTGGTTGAGTGAAAGGCCAGATGTTTTCTACTGACATGGTTGTAAGCATGTTCGTTTTTATAGGTGTGGTATACCTTTCATTCACTCTTTTAGATGCTTCAACAGATGTTGATGGTTTTTCTGAGTACGAAGTTATGGAGGACTACTTGAGAACTACTTCAAACATTCTTTTAGGAACTGAAGGATATCCTAATAACTGGAACTACTCTAATGTCAAGGTTCCTGGTATTTCTACCGGTGAAGGAGGTTTGTCGGCTGAAAAGTTCAATGGGTTAAGTTATGTGAATTACGATGAGTTTCTAAGAAGTAACAGAATCTTTGGATACGGTTTTTACATAGAAATCAACGGTGTCGACTCTGTAGGAGGTATATGCAACGGCGGTACTGCTGTGTTAACTGATCAAGTAACTGAAACTGTTAAAACGGTGGATAGTTCGAACAGTAGCTGGGATATGTATTACTACGGTGAAGGAAACGGTTTTGAAAACCTCTCTTCTTTGAACAGTGTTTACAACGGATCTTCACAAGAAATGTCTGAAAAGTTCGTTTCAAACCTTTCTAGGTACGACTGCGCTGTATCTATAGGAGAGGCTCAGATAGGTGATATTAATACTTTAGAAGACTTTGTTGAGGATAACGTTTTTGTACAGATAAGAGGAGGAGAATACTTAACGGAGCTAAACGGTATCAACGGTTTTGAACAGGTTCCTGAAAACTTTTCTGTTGAGAACAGCTCAGTTTTAAACCATGAAATAAATCAAAGCGAAAATATCAGCCTAGAGAACAGTTCTAACGGTTTTTCCAACTACGACCAAGGCTTTCTAGTTGGTGACGGCGTATGCGGTGTCTGTTCTTGGGATAACTCCGTCTACTATCTTTCTTCTGATACTTTTGAAAAAGGTTTGAGGCAATCTTTAAGTCCTGACAACGGTAATGTTTTAACCAAGACTTTTTACGGCTCAAAGCCTTTTTACGGTGAAAGGCCTTCCGGTGAGTTTGATGTGGTTCCTATGGAAAGAAGCTCTTTACTGTTTGAAAAAGATGAAACTAAACCTGTAACGGTTAAGACGGTGTTGTGGAGATGAAAAAAGGCTTCTACTTTTCCTTCGATGCTTTTCTAGCTATTTTTCTTCTTTTAACAGGTCTTTTCATAGTTTTGGATATACCTGATACCGGTTTTGAACCTGGTTTCGCAACTTTTGAAGATGCTGGTGTTGTTGCTGAGGATTATGTAAGCCTTTTATCTACTAGAGAGTTTGAAAACGCTTTTAATTCGTCTTACAGAGGCTCTGTTGTTGAAGAAACCGGTTTAGAAAGTTCTGAGTTTGAAGGATCTGTTTTAGAGGTGGTTGGATCTCTTGTTGTTCATGGTGAAGAAGATGTTGCTGAAAACGTTTTGGAAACGTTTTTTGAGGATTTTGAAAAGGATGGCTACGGTTTCAGCGTTGTTTTCGGTGAGGGAGAGGACTCTACAACTGTTTACTCTACTGAGGAGGGTGAGGATAGCCGAGATGTTTTAAGCAGTTCTTCGAGGATGGTGTCAGGTGTTGAGATGAACCGTTCAACAAGGGGTTACACGGCTTCTGCTTCTGTTTCTGAGGCTGGTACACAGCTTTCTGAGTACTTTTTCTTTGGGAATTATGTTGGTGAAGGAAATTTGACGGGTTTGGTTGAGCTACCTTCTGACGTTGATGTCTCTTCTGTCGACATGGAGTTATCCGCTTCTGACAGCTTTGATCTTTTCGTAAACGGTGAGTACGTTGAAAGCTTTACGGCCGGAGGTCAAGGGTTCTACCCTGAAAAATATGATATCTGCAACTCTGAAAGCTTGAGGGAGGACTTATGTTATTCTTTGGATAGTGGTGAGAACAGTTTCGAACTTGTTTTTGGTGAGGAAGGATCTGTTAGTGGAGGTTTTATCAGAGTGGATTATCAGGGCTCTTTCTTTTTGGATGAGCTTGGATCTGAGGGTACGGGTTCTAAAAAAGTGGATGTACCGGGTATAGACGGTGTAATAAACTTCTACTCTTCTGCTTTCGTCCCTGAAAATTTGGAGCATGCTAATCTGGATTTAAGGTTTACAAGCGACCATCCGATTTTTGTTAGTTTAGGCGGTGAAACGGTGTATGAAGGAGGTTCTGAGGAGGGTTACAAAGAGGTTGAGATGGGTAAGGAAGACATTGATGAAGGTCTTGAAGGCTCTCTTGAAAGCTTTGAAGGTGAAAACCTTCCTTTCAGAATAGGTATGTCGAATGTCTCTGAGCTGGAAGGACGTTACGCTGATGTTTTCTCGGTAGTGGATGTTTCCGGTAGTATGGGTGCTTGTGATGTGCCTGGGGATGAGGATGATTACGACTGTCAAAACAGTTGTGAAAACTACGATCTTTTCTGTTGTTGGATGAACGACTGTGACACTGAATCCGGCTGTGAATCGTGTGACGGAGACTTTATGGAGTACGGAAGGGAGAGAATAAATGTGGCTAAAGAGGTTTCTAAGGACTTTATAGACATTGTTTTAAACGTTTCGGGTAACAGGGTGGGTCTTAACGCGTATGAAAGCACTGTTTCTGAGGATGATGTCCACGAGCTTTCCAGAGACCATGAGTCTCTTTACGACACTGTTGATGGCTGGGAGGCTTCAGGAGGTACTTGTATCTGTTGCGGTGTTGAGGATGCTACTACAAGGATGTTAGAAGATTCTGATCCTTCTAACTACAGGTCTATGGTTGTTATGAGTGACGGTGTAGCTAACCAGGACTGTTACGGCGGTGATCCTGCTCAGGAGGCTATTGATTCTGCTTGTGAGGCTTATGAGGAGCACGGTATCGAGGTTTACACTATCGGTTTCGGACCGACTTCTGAGGTTGATCAGGAGACTTTAAGGGAGATGGCTGAGTGTGGCCAGGGTGAGTATTATTATGCTACTGTTGCTGAGTTAGAGGAGGTTTACAGCCGTGTTTCTGAGGATATCTTGATGGCTTCTTATGAGGAGCAGTACTTAGAGGTTAGAGAGGGTGAGCTGGAGAATGTTTCTCTGGATGAAAGCTCTCACCTAAGTTTTGAGTACGATGAGGAAACCGGTGAAAGGTCTTCTTTCGGTAGAATCCCTATGTCTTTTGAATCGGATACTTTCGGTGATGAGGTGAACTCTCCTAAAAACGGTTCTTTCTACGTACCTGAAGGCTCTGAACCTTCTGATGTCCGTCTTATCTCTTACTCTTCTCGTTACTGGCTGGACAGAGTTTTGTATGAGGACGGTGGATGGAACTACTTGTTCCGTCTTGACAGCTTTGGCGACGATTATGAAAGTTTAGGAGCTCCTTTCCGCATAGGTGTGCCTTCTAAAGCTGTTTCTTATGGTTGGAACAACTTTTCTGTTGATACAGGTTCTTCGTGGGATGAAAGGGCTGGTGGAAGTCCTTCGTCTCGTTTTGTTTACGACTTAAATGTTGACGGGGTTTCGGGTTACGGCGATGTCTTTGAAAGGGCTGAAGGCGGTTGTAGAACTGTTGAAACTCGTTTTGATTCATTTGAGCTCTGTGTAGGCAACCAATCTGATGAGTGGGATCCTGAAAACGATGCTGTTAACGATGCTTTTGAAAGGCTTTTAGACAGTTTGGATGTCAACGATGATGGTTTAGTCGATTTTCGTCTTGATGAGGAGGATTTCACTTTTGAGGACAGTGTTTATGATGGTTTAAGTTGGCTCTGGGGTCCTTCAAAGGTTTCGGTGGAGGTGTGGAGGGAGTGAATTTAATAAAAAACAGTAGGAAGGGTTTTATGTACACTGTTTTCGCTTTGTTCATCTTAAACCTTGTTTTTCTTGGTCTAATCGCTCCTTTTGGCCATTCTTCTTTTGATGACGGCTTGTTAGTTGAACAGGTTGAGGGATTGACTTCTTTTACTAGAAGTGTTGAAGACGACATGGTCCGAGGCGTTGAGTCTGCTGGTTCTAGAACTGTTTTAGCTGTTTACCAGGATGTTTTGAACGGTTCTTACTCTTCTGAAACTTTTGAGGAAAACTTTGAGGAGGTTTTTTACAACGGAACTCTTGAAGGTGAGGAGAGATCGGTTATGGAGGATTCTACTTTTTCTGACTGGGAAAGCTCTATAAGGGATGAGTCTGATGGCACTGGCTACATTTTTGATTATAGTTTTGAAAGTTTAGAAGTAGTCGATAAAGGTTTTGACATGGTTTTTGGTACAAGTTACTCTATGGAGGTCGGTATAAGAGGAGAAGATACGGGTTACACTTTCTCCAATGTTTCTAAAGATGTTTTTGTAGGTTCTGAAGGTTTGGAGGATCCTTTGACCGCATTGGAAACTGATGGAAGGGTTAGTAAAATAATCGACCGTTGTGACGAGGAACGCTTTATTGGAGAAAAGTTTGAAGGATCTACTTTTCGCTACAATGATTCTGAAACCAACGATGGCGGAAGCTTTGTCAGCGGATTTCCTGTTGAGTACGGTTCTTCTAATAGTTTTGAAAGGAAGGAGTCTGTAATTTTTGTTGAGGATATATGCGGTTCTGACCTAGAGTATTTACAAGGCTACGCTGGTGTGGTATCTAAGGATGAGGAAGACCCTGAAAACGTCTGTAATTCGGGTTCGAGCTTTGATGCTTATGTTGGAGGCGTGGAGTTTTCCGACCTAGAGTTTAGACAAGGTTCTGTAACTGTTTTATCTGAAGAATCTGTCTATGAAACTTTTTTGCTTGAAAAGGTTAGGGATGGCTGTTTTTTCGAGTCTTCAATCGCTCCTGGTTTTTTGGAGAGAATGGGTAAGCCTGAGAAACAGGGTTCTAAAGGTTTTGGATACTTTGTTGATGTAAGACAGCTTCCTGCTGATTTCAGCTACCGGGAAAGATCTGCTGTCGGTCACAAGTACTTTACTGATGAAGTGGGTTCTTTGGAAAGGATTAAAGGAGTTTCTGACATGGATGGTTTTTCATGGTTTCTCTTAGATAAGGAGTACGTAGAATACTTGGGTGTTGAGGAATTAGTTTACTAACCGGTAAGTTTCTAAAAAAATAAAAAAGATGGGTAGAAGAACTTATGGAGCTCTTCCTCTTAGGCTACCGTCTCCAATAGCTCTCTGACCCTCGATCTCTCCTGCGTTGAAAGTAACTTCTAAACTTCCTGATGCGCAGGTTCCTGATGCTAGGTCATGGGTGAGTGTAGCTGTCTCGGATTCTCCTACTGGTACTTCAATAGGATCTTCTGAAAAGTCTTCTACAATGGAATCTTCTCCGTCTATGTCAAGCTCTATTTCTGTGATCTCAACGTCGTTGTCGATTGCAACGAACTGCATAGTGATTTCATCTTCTCCTACGAAAGCCCAGTCTTCTAGGTCGAAGGACTGGCCTGTAAACATAGGTGATGAAGTACTACACTGGTCGAAAACTCCCATCTGCAGAAGAACTGCTCCTACAACTACAATCGCTAAGAGAGCCCATCCGTATGTGCTCAGGTACTCTATTGCTGATTGTCCTTTTCTTTGTGTTTTCATCGGTATCATTAATCTTTTAGGTGGAGTATGGTATAAAAGTTTTGTAGTTTTTTTACAGAACAAGCCCTATCACATAGTTTGTGAGGTAGAAGATACCTACTGCTGAGAAAGTGTAGACCGGTGCATACTTTATCCCGTCTTTGAAGTGTCCTTTTTTAATCACAGATATCAGGAAGGATGCTGAAATGTTTGAGATGATCAGGGCGGCTAATGCAAAGTTTTCGAAAAACTCTGGTCGGAAGGATGGCTGCTCCGGTGTAAACCCTCCTCTTGTCGCTGGAAGGTCTTCGAAGTCTATTGTATCGTCTTCCCACATGCTTGCTGTTTCCTCTGTTAGATGGACGGATACGCTGAAAAGGAGCGGTGCTCCTATCACTGATGCGATTATGATAAACATTGAGTACATCTTAACGTTGGCTGCTATTTCTTTCCTAAGTCTCAAGGATTTCTGAACGTCTTTAGCCGATGCTTCTAAAAGTTGTGAAACGGTTCCTCCTGTTTCTATACCGTCTTTTAACAGTGTAAGAGTTTGTTTAAAAAGTTCTGAGTTAGTTGATTCTGCAAGATTTGTAAGTGCTTCGCTTACAGGTGTTCCTCCAAACATGTCCATGGCTGTGTTTTTAAGATCTGTTGCTAAAGGTCCGAACTCGTCTCTTGCTGATAAAAGAAATGATTTGTCGACTGTAAGGCCTGATTTCATGTTTGAGCTGATAAGGTTTAGTGCAACGGGTAATGTCTGTTCTATTTCGTTTTTTCTGTTGTTTGCGTAAAGGCTTACAACTACATAGGGTAGAGCAAAGATTATAGGTGTTAAAATAGCTGCTGCGGCTATTCTATAGGTGGTGTTTTGTAGGAAGAGTGTGATGAACAGTACGGAAAGCATTGCTGAGAAAGAGATTATCTGAAAGGTTGTCTGTTCATAATTACTGATCCTGGCGTACTTTGCTTCTTTCTCTACTTTGTCTGTATACTTATCCGGTAGTAGGTGGTAAACTGTTTTGGCGACTCTTCCGTTGTTCATGTTTTCACCTGAGGTCTTTTAGTTGATATAAGGTTTATGAAAAATACTTGGAACACGACTAGTCCTGCTAAAACTATGTAGAAAACGTTGTTACCTACTTCTGCGCCTGTAAAGGTTGTTAACATCATGAAAAACGTTACTCCTAGTGAAGGGGTTATTATAGCTGCTAGCATGTACATCAAGGTGTAAGGGTTTAGCTCTTCTCCATACTCTTCAACTTCTAATACCTGGTTTTCTATAAGGCTGTCAACAAGTGATTCAAGCGCATTTGAAATATCTGAACCTGATCTTATAGCGTTTATTATCTGCCAAATACCTCTTCTAAACTGTTGGGAAGGGTTCCGTAGTACAGCGTTTTCCAGTGCTTTAACTTCGTCCTTTCCCGCATTGATCTCTGAAACTATTTTCTGGAACTCTTCGGAAACTTCTCCGTAGCCTTTTGTAACGGATACCATTGCTTGGTATAGAGGGATTCCTGACTGAACTTCGACTAAAATATGTCTCATGGCGTAGGGAAGTTCTTTCTCTATTTTTCTCATCCTTTTGTTAACCTGTGCTTTCGGTTTTTTAGCGAATGTAAATGTTCCGAAAAGAAGTATTACCGGGAATGAAAGTGCTGCGTATCTGTAAAACTGTGGGTCTTCGAAAATTATTCCTACAGCAAATAATCCTACTAATGTGTACAGTGCAAGTCTTAGCGCTGAAAAAATCTGTTCTGCTAAAAACTCTGTGTCGCTTTTATCTTTTATTTCGGCCTGTAACATTTCTTTTTTCAGGTTTGGGAAGAAGTGTTTGATTTTTTCTGCTAAGGGGAGTAGTTTACTGACTGATCTCTCTTTAAAGCCTGCTTTGCTTTCATTATCTTTCTGTTCTGTTTTTTCGTCGCTCCCGTCTCTTGACATCTATCTAACCTTTTGTCTGTTTTGACATAAAAGATTACTTCTAAAATGGGTAACTGTTTTATTTTACTTATACAAACATTTCTTGTATGGATGAACAAAGTTTTGACCAGGAGTCTGAGCTCTCTGAGTATGAGAGAAAGATGTTGGAGATTGAAAAGGAGAAGCTTGAAACTATGAAAGGTATAAGGGACGATATGAGACACCACTGGAGGATGGAGAGCGTTCACAGAACTATCGATGAGTTAGGTATTGATAAGGAAGATGTTGTTTTCTTGGTTAAGTATGTTGTAAACAAGATTGAGGACCATAAAGGAAGCAGTCTTGCTTCTGAAGGTGTTAAAGAAGTTTTGTCTCAGCTAGTTTCTGAGGAAGGGGATCACAACATCCATCTAGAGTTCCAAGGTTAATCTAGCTATCCTTGGTTTAGAAGATTAAAGTGAGTAGAGCTCTTCAGGATCTACATCGTCTTCTACCATTCCCACAACTCTTTCTTCGTTCTGGTAAAACTCTGCTATAACTTTTCCAACAGTATTAACCTGGTTTATCTCGTTTTCAACCATCCAGTTCAAAATTTTTCTCCTGTCCTTAAGGCTTTCTTCTATCTCTTCTTTTTCAAGTCCTGCGTGAAGCCTAAGGTTTTCGTATAATGACTGGCTTTCATGTTTTTTCTCGATTTTGTCTCTGTTAGCGCTCCAGCTGTATAACACATTTGGTTTAACCTGTGTTTTCTCTCCTATATGGTCTGACATAACTTCTGCAACCTGCATAGCTCTTCTAAGGTTTCTTCTCCTATCTCGAAACATGACTACGTTGAGGTCTATCGCTTCGATAAGTGTTTTCGGAACGTTTATAGGAGGGTTTTTCAACCTTCTGATAGTCTGCATAGCTGTGTCTGCGTGAAGTGTTGAGTAAACTGAGTGGCCTGTATGCATTGCTTCGAAAAGAACTTCTGCCTGTTTTTCTGTACGTATCTCTCCTACAATAATCCTGTCCGGTCTCATCCTCAAGGAGTTGACCAGTAGGTCAAGCATTGATACTCCTCCTTTTCCTTCAGGGTTAGGTTCTCTTGTGGTAAGCGGTACCCAGTGAAGGAACTCTGGTAATGAAACTTCTCTTGTATCCTCTATAGAAACTATTCTCTGGTTTGGAGGGATAAAAGGCAGTAGGACTCCTAGTAAAGATGTTTTACCTGAACCTGTACCTCCTGAAACAAGAATGTTCATTTCGTACTGGATAGCTAGCCATAGTAGTGCGGATATTTCTGTGTTAACTGTTCCGTTTTTAATAAAATCTGTTATTGTCCAAGGATCTCTTGCGAATTTTCGGATGGTTATAGTATTTCCTTGGGTAGATATAGGTGTTATAGTTGCGTTTGTTCTATCTCCAGATGGTAGGTGCGCGTCTAAAAGAGGGTTAAGGTTTGATATCTGTTTTCCAACTCTTCTACCTATTATCGATGCGTAGTTCTTAATCTCGTCTTCGTCTCCGATTTTTAGATCGGTTTTAACCCAGCCATGCTTTTTATGGTATGTCCAGGCAGGCTCTTCTGCACTGTTTATAACGATTTCTTCAAGGTTTTCGTCTGCTAAAAGTATCTCTAAGTCTCCGATCCCTAACAGTTCATGTATAAGGTTTCCTACAAGTATCTGTTTTTCTTCTTCTTTGATAGAGGGTAGTGTGGCTTCAATTATTTGTTCTGCGCTGTCTGTAAACTTTTCTTTAACTTCTTCTATCTTTGATGTGGAAATGTACTCTTCTTCTGTAAGTGTAACTTCGGTAATCAATTTTTCTTTTACTTCTGTAAGGTATGCTTTTGTAGGTTCTTCTAGCTCTGGTTTTTCTATAAAATATCTTGGTACGTAGTCTTCTGTTTCGTCTGTAACTTTTATTGTTACAGGAACTCCGTCGGCCTCAATCTTGTATTCTTGTTCCATATTTTCCACGCTTTTCTACTAAAAAATTTTTAGACTTTAATCATCGGTTTTTTCCTCGGAACTGTCTTCTTTTTCCTCTTTACCTTTATCTTTTCCATGGACTTTGGTCCTATGGATTTTCATCCCGGTAACTGTTTCAAAATCTTTTCCACAGATGTTACAACAGGTTTCTGAGCTGAGCTTCTTTTTCATGTTTTCTCTGACTTTGTCCACTGAATCTATATACTTCAAAATTATTTCTTTTCTCTTATGGACTTTTTCGGCTTGCTCTTCTATCTCGGTGTTTTTTCCGGCTTTTTCATCGGCTTTTTCCAGGATTTCTTCGATTTCTGGCTTTACTTCAACGTCTTTTATCTGTTCTTCTATCAGTTCTCGGTCCTTTGTAATCTCATCGTTAAGCTCTTCTAAGTGGCTTAAAAGATTTTCTTCTTGTTCAAAAACTTTTTCAAGTTCTAGAAGATGCTTTCTAGCTTTTTCAAGTTCTTTTAACTGTTTTTCCTGTTTACTGGTTTTGTCGGTGTCTTTACGACTTTCTTTAATATCTTCTTTTTTCGGAGCTAAAACAGTTCCTTTCAAGGTTGTAAACTTTTTCTCAATAAACCCTGATTTTTCAAGTGCTCTAACCCATAGTTCTAAGAGGTCTGAGCTAACTTCTAACTTTTCTTCGACTTCTTTGGTGCTTGTCTCACCGTTCTCTACTAAGAATTTCAAGAGTCTGTCTATGTCTGTTTCAACTTTTTGTTTTCCGGTCATCTTTTTGTCTACCAGTATTTGAAATGTTTTTACTCCTATCTACAACTTTCTTACTTCTACGGTTTAAATGTTACTTTTTTTTCTGACAGATGCAACCAAATGTTTTTGTCGTTTCTTTTTTGGCTACCTCTAAGTTATTTATTTGTTGAGTACACTTCCTAAATTATATGTTGGGTATTATCGTTTTTGCGATCGCTCTCGTCGGCAGCGGTATAGCTGCTGTCTGGGATCTAAGAACTACTGAGGTTCCTGATATAATTTCTCTGTTAACTGCTGGCTCAGGGATTTTGGTACACCTAATCTTAACTATTACGACCGGTGAACTAACCTACATTGTTTCTTCTCTAGTGGTGGGCTCGCTTTTCTTCGGTTTAGGATGGATTTTCTTCCTTACAGGTATTTGGGGAGGTGCTGACGCTTTTGTTATGGGTGCTGTAGGTTTCGCGCTTCCAACCGTTCCTCAAGGATTCCAACCTGCTTTTTCTGCGCCTTGGCCTTTTGGTTTCACTCTTTTGATAAATATTTTTATCGTTGGAGCAGTTTACACGATGTTTTTTGCACTGTACAAAGGTTTAGGATCTAAAAAAGTTATGGAGGAGTTTTTCAACGATATCAAGGGTTACTGGAAAAGAATGGTTCTTATATCCGCTTTTTACGTTGTTTTGTTAACTGTTTCAACTATTGTAACTGTTGGTTTTTCGGGTATCGGAACTAGTACTAGGTACTTTTTAGGTACTTTACCTATTTTGCTAGGTTTCTTAGCTGTTTACAGGTTTTTGAAAAATGTTGAGAAGTATGGTATGACTTCTAGGATATCTGTTGATGATCTGGAGGAGGGAGATGTTCTTGCTAAACCTGTTGAACTAGAGGATGAAGTTTTGGATGCTGATAGGATTGTTGGCGTTACTGAGGACCAGGTTAGTAAGATCAGGGATGCTGTGGACGAGGTGACTGTTAAGTCAGGTGTCATGTTTGTTCCTTCTTTCCCTGTCGCGATACTTCTAAGCGTTTTTGTAGGGGATCTGATAGTTCTCTTCTTCATTTAATTTGTCTGAGAATGTGATTGGACCCTCCGGGGCTCGAACCCGGGACCTCCGCCTATCTCATGAACGGTTTTTTTGTAACCGGTTAGGATAGGTTGTGTAAAAAAACTTTCTCTGTTCCTCTAGACCTTTTTTTAGGAACAGTGTCCTTATAAGGACGGTGCTCTAACCAGCTGAGCTAAGGGTCCTCTGGTCTTTACATATTTTCATTTAGATTTTGTGGAGTTGTTCCACTTAGTAAAAGGTCTCTTTGAAATTTTTAAATGTATCAGTAGGATTTTTGTATAACATATTTTCTATATGCAGGATGGATTTATAAAGAGAGTGAAGCTTTTTTGTCATCTTATCTAAACAAAAATCTTTTGTCTCAATTGTTTTTCTTGTGAACTGGTTGCAATTTTTTTAATGGTCATCTATAAAAAAGTTCTGTGAAAGGTTTTAAGTAGTTTAAAGAGTAAAAATTTGAAACAGTTCTGGAAAACTACTCGACAACAATTTTACTACAAAGGTGAACTAATATGGCAAATTTAGGAGGACAACCGATATTCATAATGTCTGAGGATGCTACCCGACAACAGGGTAGGGATGCTCAGGAAAACAACATAAACGCATGTAAAGCAGTTGCAAACGCTATAAGAACAACTCTAGGTCCGAAGGGAATGGACAAAATGATGGTTGACTCTATCGGAGATCTGATAGTTACTAACGACGGTGTAACTATTTTAGATGAGATGGAGCTACAACACCCTGCTGCAAAGATGATGGTTGAGATCGCTCAGACTCAGGACGATGAGGTAGGCGATGGAACAACTACTGCAGTAGTTATCGCGGGAGAGCTACTGAAAAAGGCAGGAGATCTCCTTGAACAGGATATCCATCCTACAGTGATTTCTTCTGGTTACAGGATGGCAAAGGTTAAGGCTTTAGAAGTTCTTAACAATGTCTCTGAGGATGTTTCTTACAAGGACAAGGACAAGCTACAGTCTGTTGCTAAAACCGCTATGACGGGTAAAAGCTCTGAAAGCTCAAAGGACTACTTGTCAAAAATAGCTGTTGACGCTGTAACATCTGTTGCTGAGGAGTACGACAACAGTTACAGGGTTGACAAAGACTTGATTAAAACTGTGAAGAGCCAGGGAGGCTCTGTAAACAATTCTGAACTTATTGAAGGAGTTGTTATTGACAAGGAAAAAGTACATCCTGGAATGCCTTCAAGTGTTGACAATGCAAAAATAGCTCTTATCAACACTGCTATAGAGGTTCAGGAAACTGAGACTTCTGCTGAAATACAGATAAACGATCCTTCTAAGCTACAGGAGTTCGTTGATCAGGAAGAAGCAAGTTTGAAGGAAATGGTTGAAAAGATCAAGGCTTCCGGCGCTAACATGGTCTTTTGTCAGAAAGGAATCGATGATATCGCACAGCACTACATGGCTAAGAACGGTATCATGGCTGTAAGAAGGGTTAAGAAATCTGATATGGAGAAGCTTTCCAAGGCAACAGGTGGAAAGATTGTTACAAGCCTTAACAACATCGATGAAGAGGATCTAGGGACTGCTGGACAGATAAGGGAGAGAGATGTCAGCGGTGACAGCATGCTTTTCGTTGAAGATGTTGAATCTGCTAAGTCTGTAACTATCCTGATCAGAGGAGGAACTGAACACGTTGTAGATGAGATCGAGAGAGCTTTTGAAGACGCTATCGGAGGAATTGCTTCCGCTCTAAGAGTTGGAAAAATCGTAGGTGGCGGTGGCGCTACTGAGATAGAAGTAGCTAAAGAGCTTAAGGATTATGCGGACTCTGTAGGAGGACGTGAGCAGTTAGCTATCAATGCTTTCGCTGAAGCTCTTGAAGTAATTCCAAGAACTCTTTCGGAGAACGCTGGTTTAGACCCTATCGATGTGCTTGTTGATCTAAGAAACAAGCACGAATCCGGAGGAAAATGGGCCGGTATAGACGTATTCTCCGGTAAATCTGAGGACTTGTTCAACAAAAACGTTGTTGAACCTCTTCAGATAAAAACTCAGGCTGTTCAATCCGCTTCTGAGGCTGCAGAACTGATCTTAAGGATCGACGATGTAATCTCAGCTTCAGGCTTCAGCTCTGATGGTGACGGTGGAGCCGGCGGAGCGCCTGGTGGCATGGGCGGTATGGGCGGTATGGGTGGAATGGGAGGCATGATGTAGTCTTCCCCCATTTTACCTCTTTTTTTCCTTAACAATGCGGTAAGTTATTTATATGGTCGTAACACATTTTTTCTTGTAGACAGTCTGAGGTAGATATTAAATGAGTGACGAAGTAGAATTATCTGATAATAGTAGCTCTGGATCCGGAGATTATGAAGTAATCCCTATGGGACCTGTTAGAAAGCTTGAGAACAGGATCAAAAAGCTTGAGAAACAACAGGTGTCCGGTGGTGGCGCTTCAAGTAGCGAGCTTGTTTCTGACATAATGGATATAATGAAGTCGAACCAGAAGATAGTTAATGACATGGTTCAATCGACAAGCAGACTACATAACTCTGTTGAAACTCTTATAACAAAGATGGATAATGTTTCCGATCAGATGAGCGGGTTTATGGAGCTATTAAAAGAGGCTTCGGAGACTTCGTTGGAAGAGGATGTTTCACAGAATATCAACCAGAGCATCGTCAACCCTATCTCAGAAGGAATGCAGAGTCTACAGGAGACTAACAAGCAGATGCTTCAAGGTTTAGGAAAAATTGATAAGAGCCTGAACCAGCTTGATAAGAGGATGAAAAGGCTTTCGGGAAGTAATAGAAATACTAAGAAAAAAAGAAGGCCTTCAACCAGTAGAAGAAGGTCAAAAGGTGATTAGTAAATGAAACAATATTTTCCAGCTTATATAGCTTCAAACAGAAAGGGTGTGACTCCGGTTATTGCTGTTCTTCTTCTTTTGATGATGACTGTTGCTGCTGCTGGAGGAGCTTATGTCTGGATGACACAGCTACAGGAACAGTTCCAGGAAGGAGCTGAAGATGAACTATCACAGATGGATAGAGGAGTAGGTATAGAAGTATTAGAGTGTGATGGCTCTGAAATTACTGCTTATCTAAGAAACAGTGGTGACACTGATCTAAATCTTAACCCTGTTGACATCCTTGTAGAAGAAAGAGATACCGGTGACAGAGCTACTGAGGAGTACGGATTAGATTTAACCGAGGGAGATCATTTGGACGGTGATGATTTCAGTGAGACAGGTGATGTAGGTCAGTACACTTTTAACATGGAGTATACTTTTGAAGATACACAGTATTATGAGGTAACTTTTAGATTAGTTGATGAAGATGATTACGAGGTAACGGCTCAGTGTCAGGGATAGTCGTTCCTCTTTTTTGAGGTTTTATAGATGGTAAAAAAGATATTTCTTTTTAAGAAAAGTAGGAAGGGTGTGACTCCGGTTATTGCTGTTCTTCTTCTTTTGATGATGACTGTTGCTGCTGCTGGAGGAGCATATGTTTGGATAAGTCAGTTACAGGATGATTTTATGGAGAGAACTAGTAGTGAGATAGATGATTGGGATCGTGAAGCAGGTATTGAAGATCTCGACTGTATAGAGGATACTGTAAGTGTAAGGCTTAGAAACAGCGGTGACAGGACTTTAAGTATAAACCCTGTTGATATGCTGGTTTACGAACGTGCATCGGGCGAAAGAAAAGATGAGTATACCAGGTATGGTTTGAACTTGTTTGATGTAGATGATAATGATGATGAATTAGATGTCTCAGTAACGGATAACTCTCCTCACGATGATTTTGCAAGTGTTGGACAGGTAACTCATTATGATATCACGGTTAGTGAAAACTTTGAAGATGCTACTTACTACGAAGTAAGGTTTAGGTTTGGAGATATAGGAGATTATACTATCAGTCAGTCTTGTAGAGGAGTAAGTTGATAATTTAAATTTTTCCAGATTTCTTGGTCTTATCGGCGTTATATTTATTTACATGTCTTGGAAATTATTGTTTAAGATGGTATTTTTTTCGAACAAAGGTCAGACCGGTGTTGTAACCGCGGTTATTATGGCGGGTATCATAATTTCTGGTGTAACTGCAGCTCTTACATGGGGGATTCCTCTTTTAGAGAAAGAACAAGATGTTCGAGAAGTTGAGGAAACAGTAGATATGATGCTTGAATTAGCTGATGAGATTGAAACTGTTGCTGAAAGAGGGGGTAGTAGAACTTTCGATGTGGATTTTGAGAGAGGGTCTCTAGTTTTTGATGAGGAAGCAAACAGTATTGATTTCGCTGTTACTACGAATGCTGCTTTTGTTACAACAAGTGAATGGGTTCCTTTAAACGCGAGGGATGTAAGAGGTATAGATATTGTTGGTGAAGGCGATTCCTACGGTGTTGCTGGACGGGATAGAGCGGGAGTAGTTTTAGGAATCACTGATTTAAGAGGTGAGGAGTATAACACTAGGTTAATGATTGATTTTAGAGAGTTGAACGATTTAGAAACTGATAGAGGTTACCAAATAGATCTAAGTGTTTCAGGAGAAGATGTTCTTTCGTCAGGATCTCACACGTTTTATGTTGAGTACGAAGGAGAAGAAGTAGACGGTAGCTCAAAGAGGGGAGGTCCTCTTGAAAAACAGACCGTATCTATAACTGTAGGGTGATTATTTGAAAGGACAAACACAAGTGATTGAAATAGTGATTCTTTTTGGGGTAGGTATAGCGGTGGTTGCAGGTTTTCTTGTTGCTTTTGAGAATTTTGGTGGGAGAATAAAGGATGAAGCTGTTGAATCCCAGGGTATGGCTTTGGGAGATGTTATAAGCGCAAATATAGCGTTTTTAACTCAAACCGGTGCTGATAGAGGTTCTTTAAGGTTTATCCTACCTGATTCTCTAGCTAATGAGTACTACTCTGCTACTTTGATGGAGAGAGGGGTGCAGGTATTTATTGATGATAGAGGATTTACAAGCTCAAACTTAAACGGTTTGGAACATATTTATGGTATGGAGGGTACGGTTAACAGCGATTATGAAACGGCGGAAGTAATACTTGATGAGAATGAGATTAGTATAGGTGGTTGATCTGTCGATAGATATGAATAAGGTTATTAAGAAGTTGAAGAAGTCTAATTCAAACCGTGACGAATCAGAAGAAGGCAAAGGTGACGGGGAGAATGTCAAGTATGTTATGCCGCCTAAGGGAGGGGCAGTAGGATACCGTGAGGATCAAAGTTCTCAAGGAGATGGATCGGAGAAAGGAGAGGTTAAAAACGAGTCTGAAACGAAGAAAATAGGTTTGGTGAGGGATAAGCAGCCTGGTGAATGGGTTAATTCAGGGAGTTTGATACAGGATGAGAGCGAGGATGATAGGGATATCGATATTTCTTATCCTGTGATTCCGAACAATCCGGGTAAGAATGATAGGGTTTTCGCTTCGGTACATATAAGTTATGATGAAGAAGATGAGTCCCTTGTCTACAGAGTTTCTGAACCGGAGCTTTCTGAAAGAGGTAGGAACGTTTTAAACCAGATAGAGGAAATTCTTAAGGAGTCTCTGGATGTAAGGTTTGACCAGTTGAAAAAAGAAGAGGCTAAGGAGTATATGAAGGAGAGAGTAAGAAAGATACTCCGTAAAAGAAATTTTGGTTTAAGCAGGGAGCAGGAGGAAGTAATCGAGTATTATGCTTACCGTAACTTTGTGGGGCTAGGGAAGTTAGAGCCTATAATGAATGATAAAAGAGTAGAGGATATTTCTTGTGACGGAGTTAATATCCCTGTATATATCTACCACAGAAATCCTGAAGTGAGCTCTGTAAAGAGCAATGTTATATGGGAAACTGATGATGAGCTTGATTCTTTTGTAAGAAAGCTTTCTCAGAGATGTGATAAAACTATATCGATGGCTAACCCGCTTCTTGACGGAGCATTACCTGACGGATCAAGGGTTCAGGCAACTCTTGGAACTGATATCGCTAGAAGAGGTACTAACTTTACAATCCGAAGGTTTACGGATGAGCCTTTAACCCCGGTACATCTTATGGAGTCTGGTTCATTAACCCCTAGGATGTTGGCTTACCTCTGGATATGTGTTGAGAACGGTAAATCCGTACTTATCTCTGGTGCTACGGCTTCTGGTAAAACAACTTTGTTGAACGCTTTAAGTCTTTTTGTCAGGCCTGAGCTAAAGATTGTTTCTATAGAGGATACTCCGGAGTTAAGGCTTCCTCACCCTAACTGGATACCTGAGGTTTCAAGAAGCGGTTTCGGTTCCGGAGAGTCTAGTAAGGGAGAAGTTACACTTGACGACTTGCTTGAAGAATCATTAAGGCAGAGACCTGACTACATCATTGTAGGAGAGGTCCGAGGAGAAGAAGCTTATATCTTATTCCAACAGATTGCTACAGGACACCCAGGTATGGCGACTATCCACGCTTCAAATATCCAGAAAGTAATGGATCGTCTAACAACAAAACCTATTGAACTACCTCCATCGCTTATTGAAAACCTTGACTTAATCGTGTTCCCTAAAAGAACTAGGAGACAAGGAACTTATCTAAGAAGGGTTGGAAGCGTTTATGAGTTTGAAAAATACGATAAAGAGCTTGAGAGGCCTGTTGTGAATAGGGTTTTTGAGTGGATTGCTAAAGATGACTCGTTCGAAAATGAGAACGCATCCTTCCTACTCCATGATATAGTTGAGGACCACGGTATAGAAGTGGAAGCGATCCAGGAAGAGCTTTTGAGAAGAAAGAAAGTTTTACAGTGGATGTATGAACAGGATATAAAACATTACCAGGACGTTGGTAGAATCCTTTCTAAGTTTTATAACAGCCCTAAAGAAGTCTTGGAGATGGTTGAGGAAGACGGTATCGAGGATGACGGAGTTTTTGATGAAGGAGAGGATGACTGGTACGGTGATGAGGATTCTGAAGACCCTTTTGATCAGTTTAGTTAAAACCGGTGTTAAAAATGGAGTTTATGGAACAGTACTTGGACATTTCGGTAGAATACTTCGGAGATTTTGTTAAGTATATTGAGGATTATGTAGGTGGTTTGGAAGATAATCTAAAGAAGGCTGATCTAAATTATACTCTTAAACAGTATTTGTCAATGGCTTTGTGCTCTGCTGCTTTAACTTTTATTTTTGTAACTCCTTTTGTTGGTATTTTATTCGGTCTTATATCTTCCGGTATCTCTGGAGTTATAGGAGGGCTGATTGCCGGGCCTTTTGTCGGTATAGGAGCTGCTTCAGGAATGTTTATGCTTTACTATATCTATCCTTCTAATGAAATCACTAAGAGAAGGGACAACATTAACTTTAACCTTCCCTTTGCAACAACCTATCTTTCAACTGTTGCTGGAATGGGTACACCTGTTGCCTCAATTTTTAGATTATTAGGGAACTTTGATGAGTATGGAGAAGTTTCTAAGGAAGCTAAAAAAATTGCAAACGATGTATACGGATTCGGAGCAGATATTGAAGTCGCTATAACAAGAGCAGCTAAAAGAACTCCTTCTGAAAAATTCAAAGATCTTTTGTGGGGTATAAACTCTATACTTACAACAGGTGGAGATCTAAAAGGTTTTTTGAGAGAAAAATCTAACACTTTCATGGATGATTACCGAAGACAGTTAGATGAATTCGCTGATACACTGTCTTTAATGGTTGAAATGTATATTACTATAGTCATTGTTGGTTCAGTATTTATTATGATCATGACAACTATTATGTCATCTATGGGTTCAAACCCGGTTACAATACTTGCTTTACAGACTGCTACTGTGTTTTTGTTACTTCCGATGGCTTCAGTAATG
>JALDAI010000031.1 GCA_022729285.1 Candidatus Nanoanaerosalina archaeon | reverse complement strand
GTTAAGTTCGGATTAATGAACCCTGAGAAGGTAAGAAACATGGCCGTAAAGAGGATCAGCAAAGCAGAAGTATACGACGCAGACGGATACCCTATAGAAGGCGGAGTTATGGATCCTTCACTAGGAGTTTTAGATCCGGGAATGGTTTGTAGAACCTGTGGAGGTAGAATGAGAGAGTGTAAAGGCCACTTCGGATACATTGATCTTGCTAAACCGGTTGTTAATGTACTATACGCTAAAAAAGTAAGAAACCTTCTAAGGTTCACCTGTAACGAATGTCAGACTCTTTTGATGAAAGACGAAGACAAATCACTTAGAAAAAGCAACAGGATGAACGAATGCCCTGAATGTGGTACAGAAAAAGTTGATATAGACTTTGAAAAGCCTTACAGCTACTATGAAGGCGATGAACAGATAACAGCTGAAGAAATTAAAGAAAGGTTTAAGAAAATCCCTACCGAGACAGCTGAAAAGCTTGGGGTAAAAGGAGGAAGACCGGAATATCTTATTATAGACAACCTTCTAGTACCTCCAGTAACTATCAGACCATCTATCACACTGGAAACAGGTCAGAGATCAGAGGACGACCTTACCCACAAATTAGTAGACGTTATTAGAATCAACCAAAGACTGAGAAACAACATAGAGATAGAAGCGCCTGATTTCATTATTTCAGATCTTTGGGAGCTACTACAGTACCACTGCTCAACGATGTACGACAACTCTATCTCAGGAATCCCTCCAGCAAGACACAGATCAGGAAGAAGCCTGAAATCGTTGATAGGACGTCTAAAAGGAAAAGAAGGAAGGTTTAGACAGAACCTTATAGGTAAGAGAGCGAACTTCTCAGCCCGTACAGTTATCTCACCGGATCCTAACATCGATATAAACGAGGTAGGTGTTCCGGAAGAAATAGCTAAAAGCCTTACCATTCCGGTAAAAGTTAAAGAAGACAACATGGAACGGATTAAGGAATGGATCAGGAACGGTCCGGACAAACATCCGGGAGTCAATTATATCTTCAGAGACGACGGGGCTAAAAAGAAGCTTACAAAAACGAACAAAGAAATGATATTAGAAGAACTAGAACCGGGTTACAAGGTTGAAAGACACCTTATAGACGGTGACGTAGTGTTGTTCAACCGACAGCCTTCACTGCACCGTAACTCGATGATGGGGCACAGAGTAAGAGTTATGCCTCATAAAACGTTTAGGATAAACCTAGCTGTTTGTCCTCCTTACAACGCTGACTTCGACGGTGACGAAATGAACTTACACATTCCTCAGACAGAAGAAGCTAGAGCTGAAGCTGAAGAGCTTTTAGAAGTGAGCAACCACATCAAGTCACCTAAGTTCGGAGGTCCTATTATCGGTATGATGCAGGATCATATTTCCGGACTTTACTTACTAAGTCAGGACGAGGTAATAAGCAGGGAGAATGCTTACAACCTTATCGTATCAACAGGAGAGTACAACAAAGAACTACCTGAAAAAGAGTTTGTAACAGGTAAAGAAATCATATCCCTGTTCCTACCTGAGAAAATCAACATCGATACGAAAAAAGCAACTATAAAAGACGGAGAACTAGTTGAAGGAGTTATCGACGAAGACCTTGTAGGAGATTACGGAGGAGAGATAATCAACCAGTTGTTGTTAGAGTACGACCAAGATGTTACAGTCGACTTTTTGAACAAGGTGACTAAGCTAGGAATAAAGTACCTTGACAGAAGAGGTTTCTCAATCTCAACCTCCGACCTTGAAGTATCAGATAAAGGAGAGGAAGAGATCCAGGCAGAAATCGATAAAGGAGTTGAAGAAGCTAACAGTCTTCTTGAACAGTATGAAAGCGGTGAAATCGAACCTCTTACAGGTAAAACTGAGAAAGAAACTTTAGAAGTTAAGATGGTTTCAACTCTAAGAAGCATTTCAACAAGAGTAGAAGAAATCGTTGACAGAGAAGTACCTAACAACTCTGCTAGAGTGATGGCAGAATCAGGAGCAAGAGGTTCAATCACTAACCTGTCAATTATGGCAGGCCTTATGGGGCAGGAAACTATCAGAGGAAAACGAGTTTCAAGAGGATTTAAGAACAGAAACTTATCCCATTTCAAAGAACATGATCTAAGTCCAAGAGCAAGAGGTTTCGTAAGCTCATCTATTTTCGACGGACTAGATCCTGATGAAATGTTTTTCGAAATCATGTCCGGACGAGAAGGACTGATGGACCAGTCTTTGAGAACAAGGACTTCCGGATACATGTATAGACGTATCTCAAACGCATTACAAGACCTAAAGGTGGAAGAAAACAGATCCGTTACAGCAGCAGACGGTACTGTTGTACAGTTTACAGCTGGAGAAGACGGAATCGACCCATCCAAATCCGATAGAGGAGAGTTGATTTCGAATTGAGGTGATTGATTAATGGTTACAGAAGAGTCAATAATGGAAAATAAGGAGCTACCCCCGAAGTATGACGGTAGAGAAAACAAAGAAGAACTTTTAAAGCGTTACAGGAAGATGCTTTTTGAACCAGGCGAAGCTATAGGAGTGGTTGCTGCACAGTCGATCTCAGAACCAGCTACACAGATGACTATGGAAACATACCACAGCGCCGGAGCTGCAAAAGTATCTATCACCCAAGGACTTCCACGTCTTATCGAGATAATTAATGCAAGAAGGAATCCTAAAACCCCTATCATGAACATCTATCTAGCAGAAGGTCATAGAACCAAGGAAGACGCTAAAGAGATAGCTGCTAAGATAAAAGAAGTAACCCTTGAAGACCTAGTATCAGAGGATACAATCGATCTAACGATGCTGGAAATGAAGTTCACTATCAACCCGGAGGTCCTTGACGAGTACAGAATGGATATAGATGAAGTGGTTGACGGGATTAAAGGCAAGTACAAAGTGAACATTAAAACTGAAGACAACGTTTTAACAGTCACCCCAAGTAAAGACGACTACAACTTGAAAGACTTACAGGATATTAAAGCAAAGATCATGACATACCGGCTTCACGGTTACAAAAACATAGAGGACGTTGTAATACTTGAAGAAGAAGGTGAATGGCGTGTTCAGACAGCCGGAATCAACCTTAAGAAAATACTTAGACTAGATAAAGTAGACAGTTCAAGAACTGTTTGTAACGACATTTTCAAGTTCAAAAAAGTTTTCGGAGTAGAAGCTACGAGAAACCTTATCTACAAAGAGATGAGGAAGACACTTGACGAACAGGGAATGGCAGTAGATGATAGATGGCTTCTGCTTATAGCTGACACAATGACTAAGGACGGAGACATCAACGGAGCTACTCGTTACGGAATCTGTGGAAACAAAGACTCAGTATTCGCAAGATCAGCATTCGAAGAGACAAAGAAACATATTACACAGGCTGCTATAGGCGGTGAAATAGATCCTTTAGAGTCTGTTGTTGAAAACATCATACTTGGACAAGTAATCCCTATAGGTACAGGAAATCTAAAGCTTACAGCAAAGCCAGGTAAAGCTCCTGAATCAGTTCTGAAAGAGATTGAGGAGAAGAGAAAGAAGATTCAGGAAGAGAAACAGAGAATGATTGATGAACGTAGAGAGAAAGAAGAGAAAGACGAAGAAGAAGCAGCTCTTACAGAGATAGATTATGAAAAACTTGCTGACATGAACATTTCAGAAATAAAAGAGTTAGTTAATGAAAACTTTGATGAGGTCGATTTGGAGAAACTTCTTTCATTTGAAGAAGAGAACAAGAACAGAAAAACCATGAAGAAATGGATAGAGGAAAAAATGGATAGTTGAAAGTGATTATTATGGATATCAAAAAACAGATTAAAAAAGCTACAAAGGATGACAGAACCGTTATCGGTTCGAAGGAAACACTGAAAAACATTGAGGAAATGGAAAAAGTAATCGTTGCATCAGGAGTACCTGAAGAAGTTTTGAAGAATGTTGAAGAAGGTTTGGACAGCGAAACTGAGCTTGTAAGATTTGAAGGATCTAACAAAAAACTTGGTTCAATGTGTGGAAAACCTTTTAATGTTGCAACAGTAGGAATTAAGAAGAAGCAAAGAATAGTGTGAAAACCATGTCAGGAGTAACAATCAAGTTTGATACAGATACGATAAGAAGCATAAACCTTTTCGAAGATATAACCGGAGTAAAGGTAATGGACGCTATAACAACAAAAGATAGCGCTCATTTCGTAGTTGAAGAAGGTAAAGTAGGTTTAGCAATCGGAAAAGGCGGTAAAACAATTAAGAAAGTTCAGAATAATCTTAACAAAAACGTTAAGGTTTACGAATATTCTGACAGTCTTAAAAAGTTTGTAGAAAATGTTTTACCTGTTAGAGTAAGATCAGTTAAATTAGATAGATCCGGGGACAAGAAAATCGTCCATATCGGAGTTAAAAGAAGCGACTGGTCTAAAGCAGTTGGTAAAGACGGTAAAAACGTTGATATTACCAGAAGATTCCTTAAACGAGAATTCGATGTCGACGATGTAAAAGTCGAGTAGACATTTATAAAATTTATACCGAAAAAATAGTTTTGTCGAAGAGTGATAATAAATGGGTCTATACAACGGAAGAAAGCTTAAAAAAAGAAGGCAGAAATATAGATGGAGCGATAAAAATTACAAAAGAAGAAAACTGAACTTGAAAGAGAGATCAGACCCGCTTGAAGGTAGTCCTCAGGCTAGAGGAATCGTTCTAGAAAAAAGAATTATTGAAGCGAAGCAGCCTAACTCAGCACTTAGAAAATGTGTAAGAGTTCAGCTGATTAAAAATGGTAAACACTTAACAGCTTTCGTACCTGGAGACGGAGCTATTGAGCAAATTGACGAGCACGACGAAGTGCTTATTGAAGGAATCGGAGGAGCTGACGGAGGTCCTAAAGGAGACATTCCGACAGTTAGATTCCAAGTTTCAAAAGTAAACGGAGTATCATTGAAAGAGCTTGTAGCAGGTAACAAGCAGAAGCCAACAAGGTGATAAGAGATGGAAGGAGTAAAATTGTTTGACAAATGGGACTGTGACGAAGTAGAAGTAGAGGACCACGGACTTAGAAGATACATAAACCTTGATAATATAATGGCTCCAAGGTCTAAAGGACGACATCCTGACCAGCAGTTCTACAAGGCGGATGTACAGATCGTTGAAAGACTTTTGAACAGGCTTTATGTTGCAGGACACAGAGGAAACAAACACAAGATTTCCTCAGGTAGCAACGTAGGAAAGTCTGACAAGCTTTGGACCCTTATCGAAAAAGCTTTTGAGATAATCGAGGAAGAGACAGAGAAAAACCCTGTACAGGTTTTCGTAAAAGCTATTGAGAATTCCTCACCTAAGGAAGAAGTTGTTTCCTACCAGAGAGGAGGAGTTATTGCTAGAGAAGCTGTTATTGTAGCTCCACTAAGGAGAGTTGACCTAGCGTTAAGAATGATTGCACAGGGAGCATATGAGAAAAGACTTTCAGCAGAAGGAGATGCTGAAGAGTATTTAGCAGAAGAGATAATCGGTGCTTACGAAGGAGACTCAAGCATCAGAGCTATCAGAGACAAGCAAAGAAGAGAACGTGAAGCAGAAGGAGCGAGGTAGTTTTATAACCTCCTTCCTACTAATTTCTTGATAGGCAATGGAGAACTTGAGAATTGTTTTAATTATTGCAGCAGTTACTTTTGTAGTGACTTCCACAGTAATAGTTGAAGGAAGGACAAATGTAGATAATCTAGACAGACTTGAACCTGTCCAAGTAGTTTTGGAGACAGAAAACACAAAGATAACAGGGATTCTTGACGAGTACTGTGAAGAAGTAGCAGACGACACAATGTGTGTCAACAGGTTTATCTCAGAAAACCCAACCGCCAACATCGTTTACGAAGAGTTCTCAAGACCTGTCAAACCAACCTTTGAAACAGGAGAGGAAGTATGGTTTAGACCTTTAATAGAGAAAGAACCGGAAAAAGTTAATTACACAGTAAAAGATAGGGCTACAGGAGAAAAAGTTGCAGAAGGAGTTCAAGAAAACCAGCCTTTAGTCTTAGAGGAACAAGGCAAGTATAGAGCCAGTGCTGAAGTAGGATGGAACGGAAGAAGTGTAATTTATACCTACCTTTTCGACATAAAGGAGTAGTGCTCAAAACTTTTCCTAACATATAGGCAAACCGTATTTAAAAGTTAGATTCTTTTATTATATGCAGGTCGAAACTTAGGCTTAAACTAAAGGAATTATTAAAAAAGTTTTTAACAAAAAAGTAGTGCGTAGCAATGTCAGAAGAAAAAATTCAAGAGATAGTAAGGCTGTCAAGAACAGATTTGGATGGACACAGAGCTATTTCCGAAGCTTTGACAGCGATTAAAGGAGTAGGTAAACGTTATTCAAATGCTGTTGCGAGAGTATCACCGTTTGAAAGTGATAAAAAGATTGGAGCTCTTTCAGACGAAGAAAGAGGAAAATTAGATGAAATAATGAAAGATCCTGAAGAGTACGGTATCCCAACTTATCTAAGAAATAGGAGAAAGGATCATGAGACAGGTGAAAACAGACACTTGATCGGACCTGATCTAAAACTTAAAGAAGACTTTGATATTAGAAGACTTAAAGAAACCGGAACATACCGTGGATGGAGGCATAAGCATGGTCTACCTGTAAGAGGTCAGAAAACACAGTCCTCATTCAGAACCGGTTCAAAAGTTGGAGTTTCAAGATCCAGAGTTCAGAGCGAAGGAGAAGAGGAGTAAACTGAGGTGAAAAAATGGTAAAAACACTAAAGAAAAGTTATGAAACACCTAACAAAGGGTGGGACAGAGAAAGGATAGATAGAGAAGAGAACTACCTTTACAAGTTCGGACTAACAGAAAAAAGAGAGCTTTGGAAGGTAGAGTCTCTTGTAAGAAACTTCAGAAGAGAAGCAAGAAAGCTTAACGCTACACAAGACGAAACCAGGGAAGAAAGTCTTATCAACAAACTGGTAAGGCTAGGCGTAATCAAAGAAGGTTCAAAGCTAGCTGATGTATTAGAGATTGAGCTTGACGATGTACTGGAAAGAAGACTACAGACTATCGTATATAGAAAAGGGCTTGCATCAACTATGAAACAGGCTAGACAGATGATTACTCACGGACATATCAAGATAGGAGAACAGAAAGTTGATGTTCCAGGATACCTAGTTACAGAAGAGGAAGAAGACAGTCTAAAACTTGATCCAAAAGTAAAACACTTAGTAGAAAGCTAAAAGTGGTTATTATGAAAGAGAAAAAGAAAGGAATAGCACATATTTACGCAAGCTTCAACAACACTATAATCCATATAACCGACATTACCGGAGCTGAAACAATCGCAAGACACAGCTCAGGTATGATAACTGATAAAGGAAGACTTCAAGGACGAGCTTTCCCTGCTATGAAAGCAGCTCAAAAAGCTGCTGAAGAAGCGGAAGAAAAAGGTATCGAAGAAATCAATATCAGAGTTAGAGCTCCAGGAGGTACAAGCCATAAAGTACCAGGACAAGGAGCACAGCCTGCTATCAGATCACTTACTCGTTCAAAGCTAAACGTCGGTAAAATTGAAGACGTAACCCCTGTTCCACACGACTCAACAAGGAGAAAAGGTGGAAAAAGAGGACGACAGTCCCAGGGATTCTAACTATTTTATGTGGTATCCATGGAAGTAGATATTCTAAAAGAAGACGATAAATCAGTGAAGTTCGTTCTAGACAACGCAACTCCACAGTTTGCAAACGCATTAAGGAGAACTATGATCGGAAAAGTTCCTACAATGGCTATTGACGAAGTTTATTTCAGAAACAATACATCAGGACTTTTCGACGAAATAATCGCTCATAGAATAGGACTTGTTCCATGGAGATTCCCGGTAGACGAGTACAGACTACCAGAAAAATGTGACTGTGAAGGCGATGAGTGCCCTAACTGTCAAGTAGAAATAGTGTTGAAAAAGGAAGGAGAGTCTTTTGTTAAAGCTAAAAACATGAAGGCTACAGACAAAAAAG
>JALDAI010000060.1 GCA_022729285.1 Candidatus Nanoanaerosalina archaeon | reverse complement strand
TGGCGAGAAAAGCTTGAGAAAAGACAGTACAGAGTTGTAGGGAACCATTCCGCAGTATCAACCTGTAACTGGATGAAAAAATGTCTTAAATGCGAAGGCGCATGTTACAAACAACAGTTCTACGGAATAGAAAGCCACAGATGTCTGCAGATGACGCCTGCACTTAACTGTAACCATAGATGTCTCCATTGTTGGAGAGATACTTCACATTTCTCAACAGATTGGGAAGGAAAAGTGGATAGCCCTGAAAAAATAGTAGAAGGGAGTATACAGAAGCATAGAGACTTGATAGCAGGATTCGGCGGTAACGAAAAGGTTTCACAAAAGATGTTAGAAGAAGCGATGAACCCTAACCAGGTAGCAATCTCATTAACAGGCGAACCAATGATGTATCCAAAGATCTCAGGCTTGATAAAAGAGTTCGATAAAAGAGGTTTCTCCACATTTTTAGTTACCAACGGTACATTCCCAGAAAGAATTGAAAGCCTTGAAGTACTGCCTACAAACCTTTACATATCCTTAGAAACAGTTGACAGAGAAAGCTACAAAGAGTTCAACAAACCCGTGAAAAAAGGGCTCTGGGAAAAGCTTAACAGAAGTTTAGAGATTGTGAAAGAGCTTGATACCAGAACTGTCTGTAGAATAACAGCAGTAAAGAACTACAACATGGAAGAAGTAGAAGGCTTTGTAGAATTATTAGAAAAAGGAGGGTTTGACTTCGTAGAAGTCAAAGGTTATATGCATGTAGGAGACTCGATGGAAAGGCTAAAAAGAAGCAGTATGCCTGAACACGGAGAAGTCGAAGAGTTCGCACAAAAAATTGCAGAAAAATCAGATTATAAAGTAAAAGACCAGAACTACCCGTCAAGAGTTGTTCTACTTCAGAAATAATTATTTCTCAACAACATCGCCGCCAGGAGAACGTTCCTCAAATACTTGAGCCTCAAACGTTTTGAAAGTCAGAGTTCTCTCCCTCCAAGCATCCTCATCAAGACCTGCCTTAGTACATACAGCAGATAAGAACTCTTCAGCCGACCAACTATTATCCACCGCAACCTGAGGAAGTAGTAAACCTGTCTTGAAACCAGAACTAACAATTAAACCATGCCTGCCAACATCAACACTACTAACAAGCTCATCCAAAGAATTGAACTCAACATCAGTAGGCTTCGTCAGTACAGAAAGTTCAAGACAAACATTCTCAACATCAGAAGAGTCAAGACCAGGGAACCTAGGATCCTTAGAAGCCGCGTGTACAACAGAAATATCGATACCTTCTTTTAAAGAGTACTCAGGAAGAGGAAAGCCAATACAGCCCTTGAGCTCACCGTTCTCCTTTAAAGTAGAGAAAACACCTCTCTCAAGTTCAAAAAAAGACTCATCAGCACTAACTTTTGAACCTGTACCAAAAAATTCTTTTAGACAGCTCCTACCGTACCTTACAGCTTTTATGCCCTGCTCCAGAGAAAGCTTTTCCATAACAAAATTTTATGGGAGGATAATTAAACCAGTTTTGTATAACACTGTTATACCTGTGTTTCTTTAACCGTTCACAACAAATATCCTAACAATGAAGGAGAGTATGTTTTACCAGAAACTTGGTGGAAGAAAGGTTAAATGCGAAGTATGTCCAAGATTTTGTGAGATAGAGGATGGTAGAACAGGTTTTTGTAGAGTAAGAAAGAACTTTAGAGGTGTTTTGAACCTTTTAACCTATAATAAGCCGGTTGCAACAAACATAGATCCTATAGAGAAAAAACCTTTATTCCATTATGCGCCTGGTTCAAAAGTTTTCTCCGTCTCAACATTAGGGTGTAACATGAGATGTGATTTCTGCCAGAACAAATCGATTTCTTATGGCTGGGAAGAAGTTGGTGATGAAGAGAGAACTGTGGAAGAGATTTCACAACAGATAAAGGATTCAGGAAGTGAAGGAGTTGCTTACACTTATACCGAACCAACAGTTTTTCTAGAGTACTGTAGAGATATAATGGAAGAAACAGAAGAAAAGTTCCAGGTCTTTGTTTCAAACGGATACATGTCAGAGAAAACAGCAGCATTCATAGGAGACCGTATAGATGCTATAAACGTTGATTTTAAAGGTGGGAAAGAATTTTACAGAAAATACTGCGGAGTAGAAGATAATTCACCGATAAAAGATGCTTTACAGATACTAAATTACAAAGGAGTGTTTATAGAGACAACATTCCTCATTATACCGGGTTATAATGACAGACTAGAGCAGCTAGAAAAGGATTTTTCATGGATAAGAGACCGTCTAGGAGAAGAAACTCCTGTCCATATATCAAGGTTTTTTCCTGTACCAGGTTTCTCCGCTCCACCAACACCTATCAAAAAAATCGAGAAAATAGCGGAGCTAGCTGAAGAAATTGGTTTAAAACATGTGTATACAGGCAATCTTCCGGGTCACTCGGGAGAAAATACTTACTGCCCTGACTGTGGAAAAATTGTGGTTAAAAGAAGCGGATACAATGTTTTAGGTATAAACTTCGACATCGACGGTATGTGTACTAACTGCGGATATGAATTAAACATCGCAGGCATCGAAAAATCTACTTTTTATTAAAAGAAAGAGAAAGGTATCCGACAGCGTTTTCTCCATCCATAATATCTTGTGAGGTGTAGTAACACAGCTTTTTAGAAACCGTATCCCTACCTTTCAGGACGTATAAAAGAGCTAAAGTCGGGTAGACTCCGCACATAGTGGAACTGTGTTTTTTCACAGCTTCCAACATTTTTTCAGGATCTTTCTCAAGAATACGTTTCGCTACCGGCGAATCCCTTTTTTCAGCAACTTTACCAGGATTAGAAATACCTAGATCGCCAAAGTTAGGTCCTATATGCGACATATCAGAACTGCTTATCAACAAAGTTTTTTCGTTAATTAAGTGGTCTAGTTTTTTAGCTAAACCCTCTAATTCAGAAAAGCTTGAACGAGGTACTCCGACCGGTAGGAAAGAAAAATCCTTTTTTATTTGTTGTAGAAAAGGTAGCTGGACTTCTATGGAGTGTTCTGAATCAAAAACAGTATTTTTGGTTGGTAAATCTATTTCTGTGTCTTTTGAAAGATTTTTAACAGTTCCTAAAGGGGTTTGGTAGTCTCTATTATCTACAACAGGTTTATCACACCTCTTGTGAAGCGTGGAAAAAATAATTACTCGTTCAAAATCATCTTTAATCCGTGAGTAGAAATGTGAGGCACAAGGACCTGAAAAAGTGTAACCCGCGTGAGGAACTACTCCGCCTAAAACGTTTTCCTTTACAACATTTTGTCCAGGACCTAATCTATGGCTGTAACAAGATTTAATCTGTTCTAAAAGATCTTCTTTGTCGGAAGGATAAAACCTTCCTGCTACAAAAGGTTTTCTCAGGCTCATTTTATTACTTTGATAGCGTTAGTAGGGCAGATATCAGCTCCTAACTCCACATCTTCTAGATGTTCCTCTAAATCAACTCCTTCAATAACAACTGCTTTTCTATCATCATTTAGCTCATAAACGTTTGGAGCTCTGCTTGTGCATGACATACAGCCTATACACTTTTCATCCTCTATTTCAACTTCTACCATAAAGTATAACCTGTTTTAACAATTTTTTATATTTTAGAGAATGTGGTTTCGTTTCTCCTCTGTAGCTTTTAAAGATTCCATAGCCTCCTTATGGCTTTTCTCTAGATCTTCGGATATCTCCATACCATTAGATTTCTTGTACTGGTACACTGCCTCATGTATACCCACAGCTGCTAAGTGGGAACAGTGCATTTTGATCTTTGGAAGACCGCCTAAAGCTTCTGAAATATCTTTGAACTCTAAACTTTCAGCTTCTTCAAGGCTTTCTCCATCAACTAGCTCAGTTGCAACAGATGATGTAGCGATAGCAGCTCCACATCCGAAAGTTTTGAACTTTATACTGTCGATAACTTTTTCACCGCCGACATCCTCAATTTTCATGAAAACCTTCATAAGGTCTCCACATGTTGGGTTTCCGACTTCTACTTCAACATCTTTATCTTCAAGATCTCCCATGTTACTAGGATTCCTGAAGTGTTCCATAACTTGTTCATTATACATTGTATCACCTTAGAGAGAGCTTATATCTCTCAAATCATTAACTGCTTTTGGCAGTACTTCCAAAACTTTCTCAACATCTTCTTCATCATTGAACTTACTAACCCCCATCCTTACAGAAGAGTGAGCAAGTTCAGGACTTTTACCAATGGCATCAAGGACATGAGAAGGCTTCAACTTATCAGAAGCACAGGCTGAACCTGTTGAAACCTGAATATTTTCCTGATCAAGCTTAAGAAGCATAGCTTCTCCTTCAACTCCTTTAAACGAGATATTCAGGTTGCCAGGAATTCTTTTATCAAGCTTTTCAGGTCCGTTCAGAACAGTTTCGTCTACTTGTTCTAATATGCCGTCTCTTAACTTCTTAGTAAGTCTGTTAATCCGTTTCTTATCTTTTTCCAAACTCTTATTAGCTATTTCAGCAGCTTTACCGAAACCAGCGATATAAGGAACGTTTTCAGTACCGGATCTTAAACCGTTTTCCTGTCCTCCTCCGTGTAGTATAGGAGCTATCCTTACATTTTTCTTTTTCCAAAGAGCTCCAATACCTTTAGGACCGTACATTTTATGTGCGCTAGTTGTAACCATGTCCGCGCCTAGTTCCTTTACATCTACAGGTATTTTTCCAACTGTCTGAGCCGCATCCGTATGGAAGTAAGTATCAGTTTTTGAAAGTATTTTTCCTATTTCCTTTATAGGCTGGAGAGT
>JALDAI010000047.1 GCA_022729285.1 Candidatus Nanoanaerosalina archaeon | reverse complement strand
TCAAGGAAAAAGGGAAGAAAGTTTTCTTTACTTGTATGAACGGTGAAGAAGAGGTTGACAAGGTTGAAAAAGTATGCGGCGAGTTAGGTGTAGAGCCCTCATTTTTCAAAAAAAGCTTTGACAAAAAGCCTGAACCTCCTGAAAACATGCCTTCATCTTATGAGGTTATAGGATCTGTAGCGGTTATAAGTCCAGGTCATGGAAGCTTTGATGAAAAAGAAGTGGCGGAGTACATAGTTGATATGAACCCGAATGTGGAAACTGTCTTGTTAAAGACTGGAGATCTTTCAGGAGAGTTCCGAGTTGGGGAGTACCGAACAATTTATGGAGAAGAAACTGAGACGGTTTACAAAGAACACGGTACAAAGCTGAAACTGGATCCTACGAAAGTCTTTTTTTCAGAGCGTTTAGGCAATGAGAGGAAAAGAGTGGTTGACTTAGTTGAGGAAGGTGAAGTTGTTCAGTCATGGTTTGCAGGTGTAGGTCCTTACCCTATAGTATCTGCAAAGCATACCGGTGCATCAAAGATATACGGTATTGAGAAAAACCCTGTGGCTTGTGGGTATATGAAGGAAAACGTTGAACTGAACAAGGTGGATGACAGGGTGGAAGTTTTCTGTGGAGATGTTGAAAAAATAGCTCCTACACTTGAAAAGGCTGACAGGATAATTATGCCGCTACCAAAAGGCTCTAAACACTTTTTAGGAACAGCTTTTGACTGTATAAAGGACGGCGGAGTTATCCACTACTACCGTTTCGCAGGTGAAGATGAGTGGGACGAAGTAGTTGGTGAGGTTGAGAAAGTTGCTTCTCAAAAAGGTAAACGGTTTGAAGTAGTTGGTAAAGAGTTGTGCGGACATTATGCGCCGTACATCTACAGGGTGTGTCTTGATTTCAAAGTTTTTTCAGAAAAAGATAAATGAGAGGGGATAAAAAATCCCTTAACAATCAGTAAAGAGGCTCTAAAGGCTTTGGAGCGGTTATCTTCGATACTGCTACGTACCCTAAAAATAATAGGATTAGTCCGCCAACAACTTTTGAACTACCTGTTCCGAAACCTCTTTCAACCAGTGTGATAAGACCTGTGAAAACGTTTTTTGTTTCTTCCACGTCTAAAACTAGTTCTTTAGTATCTCTGTCTTGACTACTTTTCACCGTAACATCTACTAAATGCCTTCCTAACTCTTCTTCAAACACTAGTTCAACAGTTTTTTCAGACCGTCCGCCAACCTTTACAGGTGACGGCTTCGATAAAATACCTAGGTCTGTCTCTAAAGTAATCCATGTGTTGACCTCTCCTCTATCTCTGTTCTTTAACGTTATAGGCGCTACAACTTTACCGTTCTCTCTGTATACACTGTTTTTATCAAACTTTATCTCAAGCCTTTTCTCTCCAACACTGTATGAAAAACTCTGCCTATCCGTATGTCTTCCATCCTCTGACTCTAACACAACTTTTCCCTCGTAATCTCCTACAACACTGTTTGGGGCTGTGAAACAGACTGTTTGCCCGTCTCTATAAACTTCCTTGGTCTCTTCAAACTCTTCCGGAACAACTGTCTTAAACGTTAGAAAGCCTTTTTCAACTCCTGTAAGCTTGTTTTCAAAACAGATTTCTCCGTCCCTTCCTTTGAAAATATCTTCTCTAAGACTTTCCTTTCGTGTCTCAACTGCCGCATCTATGTAGATACGTTTCTCCATCAGGGTTTCACCGTTTTTAACAAGCTTTACTGTACGACTCCCCACATTTTCTGTGTAATAATACTTCTCAAACACTCCTTGTTCATCGGTAGTTACTTTACCCAGGTATTCGTTGCCCATGTAAAGCTCGGCTTCTAAACCTTTCGGGTTAGTTCTTAAATCCCTGTTTTCCAGCCTTCCTTTAATTTTTATATCTGTGTTAACAAGCGGTTCACGCGGCTTAAACTCGAAAAAACCTTCTATATCGCTGATTCTCCGCCTAACAACGGTGTTGTCGTAAGCATTTCTTGACTCAGCTTTTATCTCGATCGGGAACTCTCCTGAATCTTTCATCCTTGTTGTAAAGCTTAAGTTAAAACTCTCTTTTTTCCCAGATTTTACTCTTTTAGAGTCTGAAACTTTTTTCTGGTCCAATGCTTCTGCTGTCACTGTTATGTTTTTATTATAACTCCCAAGGTTTGCTACTGTAGTATTCACTGTAAAGCTCTGACCTTTTTCCACGATACTAGGAGTTCTAACCTCCCGTATCTCAATATTACTGTCTGCTACAACGTTTACTGTTAGGACTGTAAAAAACACCAGCAGCAACACAAACTTTTTCTTTGTCATTACTAAGTAATAACAAAACTGATGTATTTAAAAGTTTTGGTTAATAGGGTTGATAGAAAAATAAAAAAAGAAGAAAAGTTGTTGTATGTTACCTTCCGATAACATTTACAATCGTGTTGTCCGTCTGAACATAGTCGTAAACAGTTGAAACTCTCAGAGTAACATCCTCCAGGTTTTCAACTTCATCTATGTCTATTGGACACTGCGCTTCTAACTTAGATCCTCTAAAGGTTACTTTATCTCTTGCATTAAGCTCACATCTACCGGATCTAACTGATGCTGAGTCTCCTTCAATGTAAACTTCTGTAGGATAAGTAGAACCTGATGGGAAAAATCCATACCTTCCGTAAAGGTAGCTTTGACCGTCATCATCTGTTCTAAACCTTCCTGGCCCAACGTTTTCTACAACAACTGTTGGATAGATTGTCCCTGTTCTATCTGAAATATGTCTGTCAAGGTTTCTAACTGAAATACTTACAGGACCTCCTAACTGGCTTACTTCAACTTGTTCATCTCTGTTAGCTACATCCCGGTACTCGTCTTGAGGATAAATTGTGAAGTCCGCGTTACCTACGTTATAATACTGGTAAACTGTCTCCAAACCTACGTCGAAACTTCTTTCCTCGCCAGCTCTAAGATCTCCTTCATCCAGCCCTATTTCAACTTCGTTTGAAAACGATTTTCGTTCTCCGTCAAACTCTTCATCAGGTCTTCGTCCTTCAAGTAGTAGAGCGGCTACTTTTTCTTCTCTGTCAGAAAGCCTTTCTCCACCGTGGAAAAGATCTAAAAGCTCTTCAATACTTTTTTCAACAATATACTCTGAACCTCTTTCAAGAAGCTCGTCTCTCCAGTCGCTCCATTCATTGATATCTATACTTACTGATACCCTATCTCTTGGCAGATCTTCTGCTTCGAAGTAAGCATCATCGTCTGATATCCAGTGTGCTCTATAAAGTTTAAGACTCTTCAGAATAGCATTGGGCCTTCCCTGGTTGTGAAGATCGACGTTAAATGTGGCTGTTGGCTGGTCTCTAGTGCCTAGATCTGATACATCTATCCGGTACGCATCATGTTCTGTAGTGGAAAAATCGACATTAACTCCGTCAGTATCAACGGTTTCAGTTTCTCCGTTTTCCAAACATCCTGTCGTTAAAACAGCTGTTAAAAGAACTATCGTAAGTAAAACAAATTTTTTTTGCATAATATTGTCACCTTTCAGGAAGTAATCTCTATTGTAATACTTTCTTGTTTCGAGTATTTATATCTTCCCCGAACGCTTAAATCGTAGATATCGTATTCACTAACATCTGTAACCGCGTATTCGCAATCAGTTGAAACAGAACTTGTATCTCCGGATATTATAAGTGTGTTACACTCTTCCTCAAACCCTTCAACAGCGTTAACAATTCCTCCAGAGTAATCTAGTTCTAACTCTTCGTTTCTAATAGATCCGGAACCGATGTTTTCGGCTTCTAACTCCTTCTCAAAGTAAGGTTCATCAACCGGTCTAGGATTGTCAAAAGAGTAGCTAATACGGATATCACCGTTAGAAACCTGGTGGTTTTTTCTGCTGATAAGTGAGGAATCTATGTCGTCTATAGGAAGGTACTCTACCTCTGATGTTTCAGTCTGGTAGGAGAGCTCTGTAGAGTAATCTAAAACAAGATCTATTTCAATAGGGTATTCGTTGTAGTTGTCATAAATATCTTCACAGCTGCCTTCTTCACAAGTTAAACTCCACTCGCAATAAATACTTTCACCGCCGAGTTCAGCGTCGTAATCAGCTCCTCTAACCTCTTCAAACTCACAGTTTTCTGATTCAGTGGTTAAAGGAGAGTAACTTTCAAGTCTTATCTCCACATCTTCTAAGTCTTCTACATGGCTGTTAACAACTTCTGCCTCAACTCTTACCTCTCTTCCCGGTCTGATAGTGGAAGAAGTTAGAGAAATATCTTGGAAAACAGGCGTCATCTGTTGAGCACTTACCTCTTCAGACTCTCCGTTTTCCAAACATCCGGTTGTCAAGACAGCTACTACAAGTAAAAAAACAAGAAATGATTTCTTATTCAACAAGAATCACCTTGTGCGCAAACTGTTATATCAAGACTGCCTACATCGTAAACATAAGTGTAGTCTGCTGTAAGCGATAAAAACCCTGAACCGGTTTCTGTCAAGCTGTGATCGCACATAAAAGTTTCTTCAACAGTGTCTCCTGAACCGTCTCTAAGAAGTCTTAAATACTCCAGGTTTTCACCTCCTACGTATTCACAATCGATAACTTGCCCGTCTCCCAAAGAAGTGTCTTCAAGCCTTAATCCTTCGTTTATACTACCAACGCCCTTGTCGATCCCTGAAACGGTTACAGGAAAGCTTTCTTCCTCCACTGGCCAGCTACTAGGCGCATCTATTCCCAGTTTAACAGGTCCTGGTGTTGAAATAGCAGGGTTTAAAGTATTGCCGCTATCTTCCACAAAATCTACTTCTTTAGTGGAGGTAACCGATTGCTCGGTTAAAAGCTCAAGTTTTAAAGGACAGTTAAATTCTGAGTAAAGTCCTTCATCAACAACTTTTAGATCCCACTTAAACTCCATTCTCTCTCCTGGAGCTATTTCAACCATATTTTCATCATCTAAAAAGCTTGTTTCTATATTATCTCCTTCTACAACATGTTCCTGAACTTCCTGAGCTGAAACCTTCCTTATCTCTAAACTGCTTTCACTCATACTGAAAAGGTTAGGGCATCTATCCTGGATAACAGTACTTCTGATAAACTCATGAGGCTGTTCAGCATTGTTTAAAGAACTAAAATCTACTGAAACACTGCTATTGCCTTTGTTCTCTGCTTCAAACTCTATAACTATGTCTTCAAACTCTGTTATCCGGGAACAGTCTCCGTTTGGATCCGTTACAGGATAGCAGTTGAGAGAGGATACCTCTATGCTGTCTCCTTCGCTAATAGTTTCTCCGTTTTCACCGTCAACACATCCGGTTAGAACTATGAAAAAGGCAAGTAAAAAAACTAAAAAAATCTGTTTCAAACCCATTAATTACTTGTTTTGTTTTAAAGAATAAAAAAATAAGATAAAAAGGCTGACTTATTATGGATAATTCAAAAAAATTCTTAACTTTTCTACTAATTTTAACAGGATTATTTCTAACCGGTGTAACTTTTTCACAAAATATTAGAAGTATTTTTTTAAGGGATATCGTAGGTCCTGTTGTAGCAGATGCTCAGAACGTGGCGTCGACTGAGTTCGCCGGATACACTGTACAACCTGGTTACAATCTGTTTAACGAAGTTTTTTTCGGAGGAATAATTTTCCTGCTTGTAGCAGCAGCGTATATTTTTTCAAAAAAACATGGTTTAGACAAAAAAATGTTTTTCTGTTTAACAACATTTCTTGTGGCAGGAGGGTTCTTAAGAGCGTTAGGGGATACAAGCTTAGTGTCATACCCTGTTAATGTTCTTTTTATCTCTCCTATGACGTATATTTCGTTATCTGTTCTGGGAATAACAGCTTTCAAAGTAGGCCACATACTTGAGATAAGGAAAAAGTTATCCGCCCATAAGTTTGTCGGAGCGGTAGGAGGTGTTGTTTCAGCAATCCTTTTCATAACTCTTTTTGGCTACGGAGTTTCAAACGGTTTTTCTGAAAATGCATTAACTCTTCTAGGTTTTTCTATCGGAGGAGTAGGCCTTGCTTTAGGGTTGCAAAAACTTTTATCCATAAAGATTAGTGGTACGCTCTTATCGTCCGGTATCGGTTATATAATCAACTTT
>JALDAI010000069.1 GCA_022729285.1 Candidatus Nanoanaerosalina archaeon | reverse complement strand
TGTCTAAAAAAGAGGAAGAAGAATTAAAAAGCCATTCAGACGCTATAAAATGGATTTTAGTTTCTTGTTTCGGCTACCAGGGGTATAATAATGCTAAGTTCGGTAGGATAGAGTGTCATGAATCGATAAACGCTTATGCTAGAGAGATAATGTTAGAGGCTAAAGATGCTTTTGAAAGAAACGGCTACGAAGTCGTACATGGGATAGTAGATTCCTTATGGGTTAAAAAGAAAGGAAGCAGTAGTTTTAAAGAGAGTGAAAGCGTGGGAAAAATCTGTAAACAAGTCAGTAGTTCAGTAGGGATAAAGCTTGAGTTAGAAGCTGAGTACGACTGGATAGCTTTCTGCCCTCGTAAGAAACAGGTCGGAGGAGCTTTAAACAAGTATTTTGGTAAAAGGAAGGACGGGAGTTACAAGTTTAGAGGTATCGAGTTACGGAGATCGTCAACGCCGAAGTATATCAAAAATTTCCAGAGACAGCTTATCAAACGGATAAAGGACACTGAAAACATTGATAGCCTTGTAAAGTTTGTTAAAAAATCTGTTAACAGTATTGAAAACGGAAAAGTACCTGTAAATGATCTTATTGTTAGTAAAAGAGTTACTAAAAGACCTGAAGAGTATAAACAAGATCTTAAAAGTGTTTCCGCTGTTAAAAGAGCTAAAATATTTCATTCTGTCGATTATAGTCCCGGAGAAACTGTCGACTACGTTGTTGTTGACAGCTCCAAAAGAGGTGTTGGAAGGGTTAAAAACCCTTTTTATGAAGATGTTAACTGTTACGACGAAATTTTTTATGTTGAAAAAGTTTTAGAAGCGGCTGAGTCAGTTTTATCATCTTTAGGATTGACAGATAAAGAGCTTAGAAAAAAGGTTAGAAACGTTAAGGAGCTTGGTTTACAAGCTTTTTCTCCAGAGATTGAGGAAAACCTTTAATAATGAGGAAGTACAAGTTTTTCTAGCAATGGTAGAAGACATCAACAGCTACCTTGAAAAAGAAGTTGAACAGCTTGAGCTCGAGGAAGAGAGACTTGAACAGCTTGCAGAGCAACAGTTAGAAGGAGAGCTTCATTCACCGGATGTACCGGATGTTGTTAAAAAGCCGGAAGATCTTATTCTTGACAGATAAACTTTTTCTTTACAAACTCTTATTTTAAAAGGATAAAAGCAGAATTAAAGCTTAAAAATATGTGAAACAAATTTCACATATACAGTGTGAGTGTTCATGGAATCCGAACAAAACTACCATTATTTTTTCAAAACACTGTCCAACCGTCTTAGAATGGATATCTTATCCAGTTTAAGGAACAGTGAGAAATGTGTTAGTGAAATCGCTGAGGAAATAGGCGAGGACAGAAGCAAGGTATCTCATTCACTGAGACACTTGTTAAAGTGTAACTTTGTCTTTGTAGAGAAGAAAGGTAGAAAAAGGATTTATACTTTAAACAAGTCCACTATTAAGCCTTTGTTGGATATAGCGGATAAACACGTTGTTAACCACTGTAAAGAGTGCGGTATGCATTAAAAAGGTATGGTATTATGTCTGAAAAAGTTGAGGAAAAAGTACGAGAGAATCTTAAAGATGTTATTGATCCGGAAACAAACTTTTCAATCGTGGATATGGGTTTTATCTATGAGATAGATTATGAAGAAGGAGAAGTATATGTAGAGATGACACTGACTTCGCCAGGATGCCCTTTACACAAAAAATTTGAACAAGACGTTGAGAGAAAGGCTAAAGAGGTAGAAGAAGTGGAAGAAGTCGAAGTTGAAACTGTTTTCGACCCTCCTTGGAAGCCTGAGATGATGTCTGAAGAGGCTAGGGAGAAGTTCGGTTTCTAGAAAAGTATTATGTGGGTAAGTATTTGTGAAAAAGAAGGCTGTAAACTCCTTGTAGGAGCTGAGACAGAAGAACGTGTTAAAAAAATTACAGCTTCTTTAGAAGAGTACACAGGTTTTATCCCGGGTAAGCCGTGTAAGCCAAGAGGTTTAAAAGAGGTAAAAGGTTTAGAAGTTTCTCAACAGTACATTAACTCGGTTAAAAATCCTGATAAAAACATGAACTACCACCTGAAAAAAGGTTTTTCCAAAATCGATGATAACTCTTTTATCGACTGGTGGACATTTACAGACGATGCTACTTTAGAGCAGTTGAAGCAGAGTTTTTTGCAGAAGATTTCAGAAGAGTCTCTTGAAGATCTGGATGAGAAACAGAGCATAGAGTACTTCTTGGAGAAAAACTTTCCGGAAATAGGTAGGCACGGTTTGAAAAATGTTTTAGGAGAAGATCTTTGGGAAATAAAGCTGGAAGATTTACAGACGCTTTCAGAACAGTCTAGAAAAGCTGTTAAGAACGGTGAGAAAGGAAAAAGGTTTGAAAAGTTTTTTAAGGAAATCTGTAATTCTAACGGCTTAACGTGTTACAGGAGCTCTAGTCAAGTTTTAAGACATTTTTTACCGGAGGTTAGGAAAGATATAAGAGCGGAGTTCGGTTCTTTAAAAGGTATACCTGATTTTTTCGTGGATAAAGGTAACTCAACTACATTAAACAATTTTTTAGAATGTGAAAAAGATTTTTGGGAACCTGAAAACCGTTTTGCTTTGGTAGAGGTGAAGTATGGTAGTAGTAAACTTTCTAAACAACAGAGAAAAATGGTTTCTTTCTTGAACAAGTTAGGTGTTGAAGTAAAACTGTTCAAAGGAGACTTCAAAGATTACAGTTTAGAAAAGGTCTGAGTTATTATCTCTCCCAGTAGTTTTCAGGGGATATATCGCCTATAGAAGTTCTTTCATTTAGTCTTTTTCCATAATGGACTAGGTAGATAACGAAAGCTCCTGGGACGAGTAAGTAGAAAAAAACGTTGAAACGGTTGATAAACGCTGTAAGTAAGATAATATAGCTGTAGCCTCTGAAAACTTTTTTTCCGGACCTGTTAACCATTTTTCGTACTTCGTTGTTAAAGTAGTTCCAGGGAAGAGGTACGACAGAGTAGTTTTTTCTCAAAGAGTTCTCCAAAGCTACGGATAAGCCGTAAAGAGATAAAGATGCTAACGGTGCTAAAAGGTGTACCGCTCTGAAACCAGGTCTCATACTCCATAAGAAACTGATTACTTGGAAGTAGATGGTTAAAATGATGAAGTAGTTTGTGAACTTTGAAAGCTCTTTTTTTACAGTTCTGAACTCGGTTGAAAAAACTTTGTTGTACTTAAACGTCCAGTAAAAAATGAAGCTGATCAGGGATAAAACAACTATAAACGGTATTAGGAACAGTTTTGAAAAAGTTAGCTGTAAGAAAGGTAGGTGGAAAACCATTGTTTCAGGGGCTTGAGGAAGTAAGTAAGCTCCTAGAAAAACTGAGACCATTAATAGAACAATTCCTAGTACCTCAGACTTATCCATATTATTAATTGAAGTAGTGGAAAATCCTTAAAACGGTTTCCCCGAAAAAGTCCCTCTTATTATCAAACTTTTAAGAATTCAGTAAGGAATATGTTTCAGTATGGATCTTGAAAAGAAGAAAGAAGTTGTGTTAAGGAATACTGCAGAAGTTGTTAAAGAAGAGGAACTGGAAAAAATACTTGAAGAAAAAGATAGTCCTAACTGTTATGTAGGTTATGAAACATCAGGACCGATCCATATTGGGCACTGGTTATCGATTAGAAAGCTTTTAGATATGCAGAAAGCAGGTTTTAATGTTAAAGTTCTTTTCGCAGACCTCCACACGTATCTTAACAAGAAAGGTGAGCGTGAGTGGATAGACGATATGATAAAGTACTGGGAAGCAACTTTTAGAGCAGTAGGGCTTGAAGCAGATTTTGTTAAAGGAACTTCTTTCCAG
>JALDAI010000043.1 GCA_022729285.1 Candidatus Nanoanaerosalina archaeon | reverse complement strand
CTTCTTCACCGTTCTCAACTTCATCTACTCCGTTATCAGCCTGTTCTTGATCATCGGTTTCTCCTGGTACTTCTTCAAAATCTCCTTCCCCTTCTGTTTCTTGAAATACTGCGTTATATGAAAAATATAGTCCGGTTGTTATTACAAGAACTCCTACTAATACTGTTAGAAATTTCTTATTCATGTTAATCATATTAAAGTATTAGTTGAACGTTTTAAAAAATGTTTGTTGAAAAAAAGAAAAAAATGGTTTGAAGAGGAGGTTTTTACTTCTCCTCAACGTCGATACAAAGTCCTGCACCAACTGTTCTACCCATGTCTCGGATAGCAAACCTTGACAGCTGAGGTAGCTCGTCTTTTGTCTCGATGACAAGCGGACTCTGAGGTCTTAGCTCAACTATTGCGGACTCTCCTTCCTTGATGTAGTCAGGGTTCTCTTCCTTGACTTCTCCTGTCTTAGGGTTAAGAGTCTTCTTCAGATCTGTAAAGGTACATGCAACCTGTGCCGTATTAACGTGGAATACAGGTGTGTAACCTTCAGTGATCACGTTAGGGTGGCTAAGGACGATAATCTGTGCTGTAAATTTCTCAGCAACTGTTGGAGGGTTGTCAGGTGTACCTGCAACGTCTCCTCTTCTTACGTCGTCTTTTCCAACTCCTCTAACGTTGAATCCGATGTTGTCTCCTGGGTTTGCTTCTTCAACTTCTTCGTGGTGCATCTCGATTGTTTTTACTTCTCCACCGACGTTTTTGTTAAGCCTTGTTGAAGCTGGTTCGAAAACTACGTCTTTACCTGTCTGTAGTTTACCTGTTTCTACTCTACCTACAGGAACTGTTCCTACACCTTTAATTTTGTAAGCGTCCTGGATAGGTACTCTTAGCGGTAGGTCAACTGGTTTTTCTGGAGCTTCGAACTGGTCTAAAGCTTCTAGAAGTGTTGGACCATCGTACCAGTCCATCTTTCCTTCGCTTTTTACAACGTTCTCTCCTTCGTAAGCGGATACCGGGATAAACTTAATCTGGTTTACAGGGAAGCCAACTCCTTTTAGTAGAGTAGTTACTTCTTCCTTAACTTCCTCGAACCTTTCTTCTTTGTAGTCCGGAATATCCATTTTGTTGACAGCTACAACTAGCTGTTTGATTCCTAGAGTTTTAGCTAGGTAGGAGTGCTCTTTTGTCTGAGGCTGTACACCGTCGTCTGCTGCGACTACAAGGATTCCTGCGTCTGCCTGTGCAGCTCCTGTAATCATGTTTTTAATAAAGTCACGGTGTCCTGGAGCATCGATCATAGTAAAGTAATAGTTTTCAGAGTCGAATCTCTGATGTCTTAGATCGATTGTAACTCCTCTTTCTCTTTCCTCTTTTAGATTGTCCATCGCGAACGCGAATTCAAATGTTTCCTTACCTGCTTCTTTTGCAGCTTCTTTCAGCTTTCTTTTTTCTGCTTCAGGCAAGTTGTCTGTGTCCCATAGAAGTCTTCCGATCATGGTAGACTTTCCGTGGTCAACGTGCCCGATTGATACAAGATTCATGTGTGGTTTTTTATCTGCCATAGTATTCACCTTTCAGCATTATTACGTCTAAACCCTTTTTCCCAAAAAAACTTTATAAATATAACCGCAACCGGAAGGATGTAGAAAAGGGTTTAAAAGGGCGTTAACCCTAATAAAACCTTCCAGTTAGGTTTTAAAAAATTTACTCGTCACTCTCCGATCCAGGAGCTTCAGTTTTCATTCCTTTTCTTTCCCTAATCTGCCTTACTGTTTCGTTCTGTAAGTTCTTAGGCAGAGGTTCGAAAACCTGGTCCATAAGGTTGTAAAATCCTCGTCCTCTTGTCGCTGATTTTAGTGCTGCCTCGAACCCAAACATCTCTGCAACAGGTAGAGCTGATGTAATCTTTGAAGATCCTTCTTGGTCTTCCATGTCGATGATCTTTCCTCTCCTGTTGTTCACTTCTTTCATCGCTTGACCCATCTTGTCGGAAGGTGAGTCGATCCTGATGATCTGTTTCGGTTCTAGTAGGCTTGCTCCTGCATCGATCATACCTCTTGTGATTGCTTCTCTTACAGCAGGGATTACCTGTGCAGGTCCTCTGTGAACGTGGTCTTCGTGGATCGATGCGTCGTGGATTTTAACCATTAGTTTTACACAAGGCTCTCCTGCAAGAGGTCCTTCGTCACAGATGTTCTGGAATGCTTTGACTACTAGTTCCATTACGTCGTTTAGGAACTTGACACCTCTTGTTTTGTCGACGAAAATGTTTCCGTTGTGGATGTTGTGTACTTTCTGAGCGTCTTCCTTGTCAAGTCCTGCTTCTGTAAGTACGTCTCTAACTTTCTGTTCGTCCTGGTCTCTAACTTTTCCTTCCGGAACCTCTCCTGCAATGATACTTTCGTATGCTTCCTGTGGAAGAGGCTCAACTGTCATGAAGAACTTGTTGTGTCGGTTAGGTGACTTACCCATGAACTCTTCGGATTTTCCGTCGATCGATTCTCTGTATACAACAATCGGTTTAGATACATGTATGTCGATTCCCTGTTCCTGAAGGTATCTTTCAATCTTTGCTTCGATGTGAAGCTCTCCTAAACCTGATACAAGTGTTTCTCCGGTCTCTTCGTCGATTGACACTTTGATCGTGTTGTCTTCTTTCGCCCTGTTTCTCAATGCTTCAATAAGATCTGGTAGATCTGATGTCCTCTTTGGTTCGATTGATTTTGTCACAACAGGTTCGAAAACGTGCTCGATCTGCTCGAACGGCTGGATGTCGTATCCTTTGTCAACGATTGTTTCTCCTGTTGAGTAATCGATTCCTGTAAGTGCTGCGATGTTTCCTGCAGGCACTGAATCAACAGGTAGTTTTCTCGGTCCTGAGTAAATACCTACTTTCTGTACTCTCTGCTCAGATCTTGATCCCACTCCGAAAACTTCGTTTCCTTCGTCGATCTTTCCTGAAAACATCCGTACGGTACAGATAGTTCCTGCGTGCTTGTCGGTTTCAACGTTTGTAACAACGCCTACGAAAGGACCTTCCTGGTCACATTTTTCCATAGAGCTACCGTACTCAGACTTCATGTCTCCGTTCCAGATAGCAGGGATCCTATATCTCTGAGCTTCTCTTGGGTTAACAAGGTGTTTGATAACCATGTTAAGAGTGACTTCTTCGATAGGTGCTTTTTTAGCTAGTTCTTTATCTTTTTCTTCGTTTACGTAATCAACTATATCGTTGAAGTTGATTCCGGTTTCTTTCATATAAGGAATGGAGATAGCCCAGTTAAGAAGTGCTGAACCGAATGCGACTGATCCTTCTTTAACATTAACCTGCCATTCGTCCTTGAACTCTTCAGGACACATTTTTCTGATAAGCCTGTTAACTTCTCCAATAATTTTCTGGAACCTCTGCTGCATCTCTTTACCGCTCAGCTCCAGCTCTTTAATAAGTCTGTCAACTTTGTTGATGAACAGAATAGGCTTCACTCTTTCTTTAAGCGCCTGTTCAAGAACTGTCTCTGTCTGAGGCATAACTCCGTCAACTGCATCAACAACAACCATTGCTCCGTCAACCGCTCTCATAGCTCTTGTAACGTCTCCTCCGAAGTCAACGTGCCCCGGGGTGTCGATGAGGTTGATTAGGAACTTATCATCTTTAAATTCGTGAACCATTGAAACGTTTGCAGAATAAATTGTAATACCTCTTTCCTGCTCCTGGTCGTCATAATCCATAAATAACTGGTTACCAGCTAGCTGGTCAGAAATCATACCTGCTCTTGCCAGAAGGTTGTCTGACAAAGTTGTTTTTCCGTGGTCGATGTGTGCCACGATACCAATGTTTCTTATCTGTTCAGGGTTTCCGATTATCTCCATTATCTTTCTTGTCTCTTCATCTGTCATATCTACGCACCTGTATTTTGTTGTAAAAATCTACACATTACGTTGTACTAATTATAACACAACTGTTTTAAAAACAACCGTGCACGCATTTAATACGGACAAACTGTCTTTTTATAAATAATGTTTTAAAGAAAAAAATTGGAAATGATAAAAGGCCTTATTACAGGTTACCTCTCATCTTCTCCGCTTCAAGAACCCTTTTAATTCCTGTAATATACGCTGCTTTTCTAAGACTCACGCCTCGTTCTTCACTTATCTCTATCACTTGTTTAAACGCTTTTTTCATGTATTTCTCAAGTTTTTTGTTGACCTCGTTCTCTGTCCAGTACTCGTGCGACAAGTTCTGTAACCATTCGAAGTATGAAACCGTTACTCCTCCGGCATTAGCTAAAATATCCGGGATAACCGTTGTATAATCCTGCTCCAAAACTTCGTCAGCCTCAGGAGTGGTGGGGCCATTAGCCATCTCAAGGATTATATCTGCTTTAATATCTTCAACATTATCCGTTGTTATCTGATCTTCGATCGCGGCTGGTACTAAAACGTCCACATCCAACTCCAAAAGATCTTTATTAGTTATCTCTTCCACGCCGTCCATTATGGTTAAATCTCCGTCTTTACCGTATTTTTCGAAAAGCTCGGTGATATCTATTCCGTTGGAGTCATATATCCCGCCTTTTGCATCACTAACCGCCACTACCTTATGACCTTTCTCATGTAGAAACTTTGCTAAGTAGGAACCAACGTTTCCGAATCCTTGTACGGCTACTGATACTTTTCCCTTATTCTCTTTTTCTAAGTACTGTTCTAAAACGATTGAACCTCCAAGACTTGTTGCGTAACTCCTTCCTTTACTTCCTCCCAGGCTCAATGGTTTACCGGTGATTATACCTGGTTCATAATCTCCATTAATTTTCTGGTACTCGTCCATCATCCATCCCATAACCTGTTCGTTAGTGTTTATATCAGGAGCAGGAATATCTTTTTCAGGACCGATGAATTCGTGGAACTCTTTGATATACGATCTTGAAAGCCTTTCCTTTTCTGTCTCAGATAACTTCGATGCATCTGCTTTGACCCCTCCTTTACCTCCTCCAAAAGGTATATCTACTACAGCACATTTTATGCTCATTAGGAAAGCCATTTTTTCAACTTCTGTCTGAGAAACAGTGTGGTGAAACCTTATACCTCCTTTTGTAGGGCCTCGTGCATCATTATACTGTATTCTAAATGCAGGAAATATTTCGGTAGATCCATCATCCATTTTTACAGGTATGTTGGCTGTTAAAACCTTTTTAGGAGATTTTAATATATCTTTTTTACCGATAAAGCTCCCTCCGTTCTCTATTTTATCTAACTGTTTCGAACAGGTTTTACAAAGCATTTCTACATTGTTGTTTCCAAGATCTCGGTCCATAATTTTACAGCCTCACCTAATTTTTATAAAGTAACCGAATTTGTGTAACTTATATCCACTTATTGGAACAATCTTTTTTTGTTTTACTCAGTCTCCGCTAACCCCTTCTTCACTCCTCTTATTGAGATCTCCGTAATACTGATCGATTATCTCTAGAATTTTCTCTGCAGGATTTTCTTTTCCGTTTTTTCCACCGTCATTCTTCCCGCTTTTGTTATCGGACATAAAATTAATTAGACAAGACAGCTTTAATTAAATAACTTTTTACAAAAATCTAACATAATTATATAAGCTTTCAGTGTTAATAGGTAAAAGGTAATTTCATTACCCTACTTGCTACCGGCTTAATTTACACAAGTTTGTTAGAACAAGTAATGGTTTCCGCTGACCGAAAACAGTGGAGGACGTAAAAATGTACGAACTTACTGGAGAAAAAATTTCAAAAGGATTCTACTCTGAGTTTTTTGAAAAAATTAAGGACAACTATCCCGTACTTTTTGAACAAAAGTATGACGAAATTAGTATTATTGACGAAGAAATAGCTACTGTTAGGTACTGTGGCGAGTCTAACGAATTTGCTGAAAAAAGGTTCCAAAGAATGAGGGAGACTAATCCTTCCGGAGCTGCTTATATGGCAAACAAGTTGGACCAAATTGAAGTTAAAAATAAGAGAGAATCTATAGACGAAGCATTAGACCTTTACAGAGAAATGGCAGAGAACATCCATTCTCCTGAGCCTTATGCAGGTATCGTAAAAATACTTGAGTCTTATGGATTAAACCATGGAGAAGAGGAAAAGGAGTACTTTACAAGTATTTCAAAAACCTGTGAAATCTTTTCTGAAAAGAGAGATAAAAAGGTTGAACTCTTGAACCTACTTGAGGAGAACAGGTACGGAAGCGACTCTTTTTCAAAAAGATTTGAGAAGTTTTATAACAAAGTTTACTCCTCTGCAGAAGAATTATCCAGACCTCAGACTTTCGCTGTCTTATACGATGTACTTAAAGAGTTGGAAGGACAGACTATCTCGGAAAGAGGTTTAGAAATTATTGAATCGGATTCGGATGCTTTGAACGGTATCGACATGAACAAGAGAATTGAAGATGTTTACGACAAGGCTGTCTCAAATATTTCTGATAACATTATCCTTGGTCAGAGACAGAGAAGATGGATAAGCAAGTTCACCGACCTTGAGCCTTTACCAGGCAGAGTAGAAGGAAAAGAATCTGAAGTTGCAAATAAGCCTGTTACAGAGGCTTAATCCTTTCTTTTTTTCAAATTAAT
>JALDAI010000061.1 GCA_022729285.1 Candidatus Nanoanaerosalina archaeon | reverse complement strand
ATCTGAGTCAACTTGTTTCTTTTTATCATCGATTAACTCTTTAAGAGAGCTGATTTTAGCTTTTAAAGTATTTATTTTCTTTTCCAAACTTTCTAATTTTTCTTTGTCCTCTTCCAGCTCTTCAAACTTGTTTTTATGTTTCTTATACGATTTTTCAGCCTTTTTCTTCTTTTTTTCAGTTTCTTCTAACTCTTTTTCAAGTTCTTCGACCTTAGATTCTAACTCGGCGATTTTTTTCTTGTCAAATGAGTTTTCAAGATCCTTAAGGTCTTTTTCACGAATTTTTCTCTTTCTCTTAACTCTATTCTTAACCGTTACAGAGTTACTACGGGCTTCTTCAAACTTGTTAAGACCTAGTAATCCATCGATTTTTTCTTTTCTGTCAGAAGGGTTTAGGGAGATGAAGAAGTCTAGCGAGTTTTGTTCTGAATAAATAATAGAGGTGAACGTATCGTATGTAATCTCTAAGATTTTCTCAACTTTCTCAGTAACCTCTGTAGACTTAGGACCTGCTATAAGCTCTCCATCTTTTTTCAAAACTGATTTAGTAGTACCTTTTCCTTTAACAATCTTTCTTTCAACTAAGAAATCTTCACCTTCGTCCTCAAAAAGTATTTCTATCTCTGCTGTATCCTCTTTATTAGGAACTCTTCTAATTAAATCGTCTAAAGAAACTCTTCTTTCCTTCAACGCAGGTGTTGTACCGAAAAAACCGAAAACCACGCCTTCTAGTACAGATGATTTGCCTGAACCTATATCGCCTATAAGTGCACAAACACCTTTAGAAAAATAAAACTCCTTGTCTCTGTAAGACTTCCAGTTTTTTAACCTAACTTTTTTTATCATCTATAATCCCTGTTAAAACTAGTTAAAATAATCTAAAACGTTTTCTTTTCCTTTTTCAACGGTTTTTTCCACTTTTTTATCTTTCTTTTCTTTAACTTCCTGTTTAGAATCTTTTCCAGATTCTTTCCTATTAATTTTCCTATCCTTTTTTTCCAAAGACTTTTCTTCCGAAGAGTTACCATCTTCATCCTCAATACTCTTTTCCTTGGTTTTTTCAAGAAACTTCTTTAACTCGGATAAATCCATTGAGACAAGTCTTTCAATAACCTCGTCATTTTTACCTTCTGAAAGCTTTTGGAAAAAGTCTTCAAACTCTTTAAACTGTATATTTTTACTTATCTCTTCCAAACCTGCTTTTTCGACATCTATTTTTTCAAGAGCTTCTTCTCCTTCTTCTTTACTATAAGTTTTTTTATCGATGCTTAGAATAGATGACTCGATTTTTTTCCTAATCTCAGATAATGAGAAAGAACCGTTCTTCTCTCCTTTCAAAACAATCCTTTGTAAAGGTTTCTTATCTAAGTTTTTGGCGTTCTCTTCAGCTAATGATACTGTTTTTTCAACTACTTCTTCTCCTGACAAGCTTGAAACATCTATTTCATCATAAAATACTTCTCTAGGCTCTTTTAACGGTATAAACTTGGTTTCGTTCTTATCTGTATCTATCATCACAAAACCTTTATCCCTCTCTGCTTCCCTTTTAGTTATCTGTGTTGTGATAGTCGATCCAGGAAACATCAAAGGAACATCTCTACTCTGGAACTCTAAGTTTTTCCAGTGAATATGTCCGTCAATAATAAAATCAAAGTCTTTAGGAATATCTGTAAGTTTAACGTGTTTACCGTCTTCTGTGTAAACAAAGTTTTCAACCGACTGGTGTAACATCAAGATATTATCTCCTTGCTTAGGTCTTGGCGACCATTTTTTCAACACTTCTGAAGCATACCTTTCAGGAACTCCGGACATCCCGAAAACATTTACTTTTTCACCGTCTTTTTCAACGGTTACAGAATCATTGTGTAGATGTATAAGAACTCCTGCATCATCCAAAAGCTGAATAGGGTTGACGTAGCCTCTACTTCTTCTTTCATGAGTGCCGTGTATAGCTACAACAGGTATCTTACCCTCTTCCCATTTTTTACCTTTTACAGACGGGTAATCGCCTCTAGTATTTACTACTTTTTCAAAAATGTTGAAAGCTTTTGAAAAAACTTCCTGGCTCGGGGTTTTTGTATCAAAAATATCTCCTGGTAAAAGAATTATATCCGCTTCATCTAAAGCCTTGTTAAAAGCTTCTTCAGCGTTTTTAAAGCTGTCTTCCCTTCTTTCAGAGTTCCATTTAAAACCTAGATGGGTGTCGCTTATGACAGCTACTTTCATGTTAGTAAAGTTGGTGGCGTAATTTTAAATTAACAAGAGTTGTTAAAAATAGAGAAAAAAAGTAGGTTAGTTCAACCCACCATTTCTTTTGTCTCAAGATCTATAGGCGGCATACCTGTTAAGGAGCCCATGAAAAGAAGGCCTGACTGTTTTGAAACGTATACTTTTATCTCATCATAACCTTCTTGATCTTCGAGCCTGAGAGTCACAACGTGTAAGTCTTCATACTCAAGAGATTCAACGTTTTCAACTGAGATATTAACTTCATCCTGTTGTCCCGTTGTTTCTTCAAGGTATGAAACAACCATTTCATTTGCTTCTGCTGCTGAATAACCTTGTGAATAAGCTAAAGAATCTCCTGGATGAAGTAGTAGAAGCACTAATGCTGCGCCTAGTATGAAACCTAGTAAAAGGTTTACATAATTATTATCCCACATACTTTTCTTAACGGTTTTTTGAGGTGTTTCTGAGTGCTCCATCTTTTTTTCAATACTGTCTTTTAGCCAGTTAGTTAAAGTTTTCCGGTTCTTACCTTCCTCTTCTTTTTTCAAAACTTCTTTTAAGAACTGAAGGTCTTTACCTTTACAATCATCTTTTATTTCTTCTACAGTTTTCTCAAGAAGGTCCGACAGTTCTTTTTCTTTTTTTGTAATTTTAAACACCTTTAACGGCTTATCTCGTGTATTAGGTACAAACGGGTTTACGGTATACTCAACAGTTATAAAAGAGTTTTTACATATTTAATGGTAGGAGTTAGTTTATGGACGTTAAAAGTACAACTAAAGTTTTATACACTCCAAGAAATGGTGAGTGTGTTCCACACCGGTAAACTGTACACTAAAGATTCTACGTCCTTACTAAAAAAGTTTTTTCTAAAAAGGTGTTAAAATGTCGAAACAAGAGCTAGGTATAACTGTAAAAAAGGATGAAAACGTTTCAGAATGGTATACACAGGTTGTAAAAAAAGCGGGTTTAGCTGATTACGCGCCTGTTAAGGGATGTATGATAATTGAACCTTACGGAATGAAGATCTGGGAACGGATTAAGAAAAAGTTTAACAAAATGATAGAAGACGAGGTTGATAACGCGTACTTCCCTCTTTTGATCCCTGAAAGCTACTTGGAAAAAGAGAAAGATATAGTTGAAGGATTCGACCCTGAAGTTGCATGGGTTGAGAACGCTGGAAAAGATGGTAAATTGGAGGAAAGGCTGGCTATAAGGCCTACCTCGGAATCAATAATTGCTGATTATATGTCCAAAAACATTAGGAGTTACAGAGATCTACCTTTCAGAATCAATCAGTGGGCTAACATTATGAGGTGGGAGGCAACGGATACAAGACCTTTCCTAAGGACAAGAGAGTTCTTATGGCAGGAAGGACATACAGCCCATAAATCGGAGGAGAACGCTACTGAAGAAGTTTTGAAAAGGCTTGGACAGTACGCAGAACTTTTTGAAGACATAATGGCGATTCCTGTGTTAAAAGGTAAGAAACCTGAACACGACAAGTTCCCTGGAGCAACGGTTACAACAACTGTAGAGTGTCTGATGCCTGATGGAAAATCTATCCAGGCAGGTACTTCACACAACCTTGGAACGAACTTTGCAGAAGCTTTTGAAATAGAGTATGAAGACGAGAACCAGAAGAAAAACAAGTGCCACACAACTTCATGGGGCATTTCAACCAGGTCTATAGGAGCTTTGATTCTTGCTCACGGAGACGACAAAGGATTAGTCATGCCTCCAAATATAGCACCTATTGAAGTTGTTGTAGTACCTATCCTTGTAGGGGATAACAAAGAAAAAGTTTTAGAGTTTTCAGAAAAAGTTAAAGAAGAACTTTCATCCTTCAGAGTAAAAGTGGATAAAAACCGTGATAAAAGCCCTGGATACAAGTTCAACAAATGGGAGTTGAAAGGAGTTCCTCTAAGGATCGAAGTAGGGCCTAACGAGGTCGAGGATAAGGAACTGACCACTGTAAGGAGAGATAATGGAGAGAAACAGGTATTAGAATTTGATGGAATCAGCGATAAAGTTGAAGAAATTTTGGAAGATGTACAGTACGAGCTTTACAAGAAACTAGAGAAAAGCCGAGAAGAAAATACAAGAACTGCGGAAACGCTTGATGAAATTCTCGATAATATCGATACTTATGGAGGATACGTAAAAACTGCTTGGTGTGGAGAAGAAGAGTGTGAAGCAAAGGTTAAGGACGAAGTACATGCTGAGATAGTTTTACTACCTTTCGACAAGGATGTAAGAAGCTCGGATGTAGGTAGTGAATGTGCTATATGCGGTGAAAAATCTGAAGAAGTAGTTTATTTTGCTAAAACCTATTAAAGTTTGTTAAGAAGGTGTTTCACCTTCTTTCCCACCTTTTTCTATACCTGTCTGAGT
>JALDAI010000080.1 GCA_022729285.1 Candidatus Nanoanaerosalina archaeon | reverse complement strand
TTTTGAAAAAGGCTACCTTTTTGACAATTTGGAGACTTCATTGGTATTGAGCGGACTTTCCTCGGATTACAGTGAGGAGAGACGGCTTATGTATGTGGGGATTACCAGAGCCGAGCAACACCTTGTTTTTTCTGCTGAGAAAGGTAGGGAGAGCAGGTTTTTCAAAGGATTGGAAAGATTAGGTGGGAAAGAGTTTGGTGATGGAGTATATATCATAGTAGAAGAAGTAGAAGAACTGCCTGAACCTGTTGAAAAAGAGGTTAAGGAGTTTGAAAAATTAGAGAATCCGAGTGTTACAAGAAAAGCTCCGGTTAAAAAATCTGTTCATAGCCTAGTTGAATTCAAACAAGTGGAGGAAGGCCGAGGGATAGAGATCGGTAAAGAGGTTCACAAGTTTGCAGAACAAGCCGTTAATGAGATAAGTAAAGCCGGTGAGATTACTTCCGATCCAACAAATCGTGATGAGAAAGAAGTGAAAGATTTCTTAGAAGACTTATCGGGAGAAGTTATGTCTGAAGTACCTTTAACAGTACCTGTTTATGAGGATGGTAGAAAAACTTTGTATAACGGTGTTATAGATCTATTAGTGGTTGGTGAAGAAAAAGTAAAAATCATCGATTGGAAAACCGATATTTCCCGGGAGAACCATGAGGAGTATGTTAAACAGGTTAATATGTACAAAAAAGGTGTTTCTGAAATATATTCGGATAAGGAAGTAGTTGCATACATTTTTTATACTTATGACGGAGAAAAGGTTGAGATATAGTTTTTTACTCATTTCTTAAAGCGACTACAGGGTCAAGGTTGGCTGCTTGCTTCGCCGGAAGTATCCCTGAAACTGTTCCTAAAAGGATTGAAAAAATAAGTGATCCTGCTAATAGTTCCGGTGTTATAGCTACTTGTAACAGTGTTATATCGAAATAATTTACAACAGCTACTTCAACACCTTTGGCTATGGATAAACCAAGTGTTACGCCTAAAATACCTCCTACAAGTCCTAAAAGCCCGGATTCGAACATGAATACTGATAATATATCGGAGTTCTTAGCTCCTATGGATTTCATAACTCCTATATCGCTGGTTTTTTCTAAAACAGAGGTATACATCGTATTCATAATACCTACTCCTCCGACAATTAGTGCAATAGAAGCGATACCAACGAAAAGAGCTTCCACCATTGAGATTATATTGTTGACTGCTTCTAATATCTGTTCTAAGGTTGTCACGGAAAAATCGTCATCTCCTCGTCGGTCCTCTAACTCTTCTTCTATAGTTTCAACAACTTCTGAAACCTCATAATTGCTTTCTGGACGGATATAAACTAGCGTGATTTCGTCAGGTTTATCAAAAAGGTTTTGAGCTTGACTAAGCGACATCATAACTGCTCTATCGTTTGAAGGATCTCCTGTTTGTTCTAATAATCCTACAACTCTGTGTCTAGTATCTTTAATATCTATACGGTTGTTAAGCTGTATTTCTTCGTCAAAAACATTTCTATTAATGTCTGAACCTAGAATAACGTTAGCTCTATCGTTATCTCTTAAACTCCGTCCTTGTAAAATTTCGTACTGTGGAAAGACTTGGAAAAGATTTTCTGTAGCGCCGTATATTGGTACTGAAGCGGTTTCATCCCCGCTTATAACCTCTGAGTTCTGTATAAGTATTGGTTCAGCTTCTTTTACTCCTCTAAGTCCTTTTATAAACTCTGCATCTGATTCATCAAGTGTATCTGCACCTCTTGTAGCGCCTCCTGAAACTGTAATAGTATCTGTACCTGCTGCTTCAAACTCAGCTTGAACTGCTCTAGTAAGGCCTTGCGTTAAAGAAATAAGCGCAACTACTGCTGCAATACCTATTAGGATGCCTAAAACGGTTAAATAAGTCCTTGTGGACTTATGTTTAAGGCTTTTTAGTGCGAGTTTAAAATGGTCTAACAACATGTAGGTAATAATTAACAGGAGAAGGTTTTATGGTTAATCAAATGCTGTAATTTTTACTTCGTACTTAATCTACAAAAAACTCTTCAAGCTTTTTTGAGTGGTCGATTTCAAAGTAATCTCTTATCTGCGGTGCATGTGCCATACCCACATATAGGTTGACTACTGATTCATCATACTGTTTCAAGTATTCTTCTGCAACCGCGCCCATCCTGTAGCTTCTTCCGTCTATGAATAAATTAGTTTTAGGCGATCTTTCAGAGTTATACTCGTGTTCTAAATGTAGAGGTAGGTAGAATGCGTCAATCTTCATCAGTGCGTCTTTCCAGTGTTTTAATGATTCAAAAGAGTTGTTTAATGTTTTTATTAGTTCTATTTTATCGTTACTGGTTTTAGGGATAAATTTTGATAGTTTTAGCATCTTTTCAACAATTTTACTAGGTTTCTTTAATTCTTTACCTTGTTCTTTATACCTTTTTTTAGCCCATGTAAGTGTGTCTAACTTATAGATTTTATCTCCTAAACCTTTCTCAACTATGTTTCCAACAAAGTTTTTCTCTAATAATACGGCACCTTTTACCTCACTTATTTCTTCGTTTAACTTCTCAATCCCGTCTTTCGGACATTTTAACCCTGCTTTACCGTGTGAAACTCCTTTTATATTGATGACGCCGTCTACTGTTTCTTGTCTATAACCTGGAATTCCTGAAATATAGTCTAGTCTTAACCTATCTTTATAGAGCTTGTAATGGTCGTTTTTTAATGCATCATAAGTTTTTTCCATTCCATCTTTTAGAGGGTTCTTTGAGAGTTTTCCGCCTCTTTCTAGGTAAAGCCTTCCTAGGCTCTTTAGGCTCTCTTTTCTCTCATAATCTTCGGGTCTAAGGTAGATGGTGGACATCATGTACTTATTAATTAGTCGCAACACTTATAAGTAAGTTTTTTATAGAAAAAAGCCCCG
>JALDAI010000076.1 GCA_022729285.1 Candidatus Nanoanaerosalina archaeon | reverse complement strand
TCGAACTGCCCATCAGGTAAGAAAGGTGGAGACCTAGGTTTCTTCGGTAAAGGTAAGATGGTTCCTCCTTTTGAAAAAGCAGTTTTCAACATGGAAGAAGGAGAGGTTTCAGACCCTGTAAGGACACAGTTCGGCTACCACATCATTAAAAAGACGGGAGAGAAGTAGTTCCCGAATTTTTTTCTCTTTCTTTAAACCGTTAATTTAATAAGCAACAAAAACAATGTTGTTATTATATGGTAATTAATAAATATCTGGATGGTCTGAAAAAAGCCGGTAAGAAAGCCGTATCAACCGCATTAATAGTGGGAACTTTAGCAACTCCTGCTTTATCAGAGCAGCCGCACCTTGCTGAAAAACAACCAGTTGTAGAAGATTACGCTGTAGAGCACGTGGAAGAGAGTAAAGAAGAAAAGTTTATGGACGTATACCACTTCTTAACAGAAGGTGAAGAAGCAGGAGACCGTTATACGCAGGAACGTTTTGAAAACTTTTACAACAACCTGGCAGACAAACACTTCGGAGAGTACGGAGAAGAAAGTTTGGAAAAGTTTAACAGCGAGGTAGACAGACTAGTCCCAAAAATCGGTGACGCAGTATATGGAGATAGAGACGGTGAAGTTTCTCTTACCGAGTTTAACAAGTTAGAAGAAAAATTTGAAGGCAACAAGGCGTATAAAGAAATAAAAAGTAGGTTAGATTTGTAAAAAGATTTGAAGGGCCTAAAAAGGCCCTAAAACTTTTACTGAGGAAGATCTGTTGCAACTTCCTCCTCAACTCTTGATTCTACATAATCTCTGCTTCTACTTGGGAACTCAAAAGATCCTGTCTCCTCATAGTCGTAGTCAAAAGTTTTCACATTACTCCTACCAACTACAAGGAGTTCATCTAGGAAGAAAGCTCTTTCAGAGGATGAAAAGTTTACAGAGTTGTACTCAAGACCGTCACTGTAATCAAAAACTTTTCCATCACCACTAGTAGGGACGAAAAACTTCTCACGTCCTCCATCTAATTGGAAAGCGGCCATATCCCCTGTTACACGGCTAAACCTTTCATCCATTACTTCTCTATCGATAACCTCTCCATCATTTGAGTCAAAAATCGTTACAGTAAGGTTTCCTAAGTACCTGTCCTCATCTATCTCCCTTCCTACACTGATCACTTTTTCACCAGCAGGAAAAAGGAAGCCTGCAGAACTTTCAAACTCGTTAACAATTTCTAAACCGTCTAAGCCGTACTGTAAAACTTTGTCATCAGAAGAGATAAACAAACTACTTCCTCTAAAAGCTACTTCAGACCTTCTGTCCTCTGAAACATCCTCAACAACTTCTTCAACTTCAAAGCCCTCGTTGAAAACTGTTAAGTCGTTAGTGTAGCTTGTTCTTACAGAGTAACCTGGCTCAACATCCGTAACGATGTAAAACTTCTCACCGTCATGGTGCATCGACATCCTATCGCTTAGCTCACCAGGAACAGTTTCTTCACCAACAAGCTCAAAACTGTTGTCAAGCCTTGCAACAGTTGTTTCATGGTGCTCCCTCTTTCTTTCAACAAGGTAGTTTTCAAGCTCCTCCTCTAACTGTTCAGCTTCATCCTCGTTTTCCTCAACCCACTCTCCCATAAGAACATCTATCTCAGTATTGTAAGACTGTTCGCTGAGATCGTATTCGCTTACTTCCTCAAACCTTTCTCTTAGCTCCCCGTCTATCGAGGCATGGTTTAGAAGGAAGTCGAAAAACACTTCTGACCTCTTCTCAGAATTTGTATAGGTGAAGAAAATATCCTTCTCCGAAATATAGAACTCAGAACCTCTATCTCCTACAAAGCTCTGTTTCTCAGATATATCTCCTGAATCAGTTTCAACAGATAGGAAAGAGTAGACCGTTTCACTGTCAGTAGGGAAACCAGGTCTTATAATACCTGTACAAGGGATCGATACACCTTCTGCAACAGGCATCGGACAAGGATTACCGTAATCAGGTGTCTCTGACAGAACAAGGACTATCTCACCGTTTCTAAGCCTTGACTCATCTATCCTCTGTTCGAACTCAGTGCTCCACTCTTCCTCATAGCTTTCAATACTGTAAGCAGTAACTTCATAACTACCAACTACATATAACATCTCATCATCTAAAAGCAGACTGCCTTTTGAAGAAATATTCTCCTCAATCTCCAGCTCTCCAATATCTAGAACCGAAGTATTGACAGCATCAGACCATCCACCCTGGTAGAAAAGTCTTTCACCATCAGTTTTAACCATGTCAGGCTCATCTATACCTGCTACCTGTACAACAGTTTCATCACCTTGGTAAAGGTCATCCGACACACCGTAGTCAGCATCTTCCTGTTCAACTTCTACGTCTCCCGCTGCTACTTCATCCGTAGCTTCCATACTCGCTCTAGCATCCAAAGTAGAACCTACCTGTTCAGTACTTGTCTGTCTTAAAAACTCAGCCATTTCATGACTTGAACCAAAGTTTTCAAGCCCCGGCTCATCAGTTATCTCTCTGTCAAAATGGTTTAAAAGTAGTAGACCTGCTACAAGAAATACCGTGACCGCAACAAGTTTCGCGACCAATACTTTTTTATCGTCCATACATCTAAATGGAAAAAACCTTTTTTTATAAAATATGTCGACTGTTCTAAAAAAACCAAACAAACAGTTCAGTTCTCAAAAAAGTATGAAAAAACCGCCATAGCAGTGTATAAACGGTTCTCAGCCTGTTGGAAAACAACTGATCTTTCACCATCTATCACCTTTGAAGAAACCTCAATACCTCTCTTAGCAGGTAGACAGTGCATAAAAACCGATACTTCATAAAAAATAGATTGAACACATATATTAAAAATTTTTACTAAATCTGACAATAACTAATCAACTAATTATTATGCGAGGACGAGGATTCGAACCCCGGAACCCCTACGGGACAGCGCCCTCAACGCTGCACCTTTGGCCACTTGGTTACCCTCGCAGTAGTTTCTAAGGAATCTTAGTTATCAACAGTTAAAAAAATTC
>JALDAI010000089.1 GCA_022729285.1 Candidatus Nanoanaerosalina archaeon | reverse complement strand
TTTTATTGTCTACCGACTTTTTTTAAACATAGATATATAACAGTGTTATACCTTGTATTTTTATAATTTCTAAACTAACTATTTTAAAGAGATTCTGGTTTTTCTAAATAAGGTATAAAACATACTAGAGACTGTTTTACCGCCGTTTTTAGGTAGTTTAGCCGGGTTGTTTACAGGTAGCTTACCCGGGATACATCCTAATACAGTTTTCTCATTAATGTTGGCCTATACATTTGGAAACAGTAACTCATTAACTTTCTTCGCGGTAAGTCTAGGTATTACACATAGCTTAATCAACCACACACCATCAATATTCATAGGAGTACCTGATGAAAACTCTCCTCTAGTAACTTTACCTGGAAAAATGTTGGTTAGTAAAGGAAAAGGAAGCCTAGCATTTTACCATACTTATTATGGATCCTTACTAGGTGTGTTGATAACATCCTTCACAGTACCATTACTAAACTTTTTTTACAAAAACGTTCTACAGTTTTTAGAAAATTTCACAAAACCGATCATACTGTTAATCTTATTATACATTATTTTTACATCAAACAACAAGAAGCACGGAGTAATCACAGCTTTTCTAGGAGGTTTAATAGGTATTGTTTCTTTCAACGCTTCTTCTATAAATTCATCAGCAACCTTTCTCCCTATGTTTACAGGGCTTTTCGGAACACCTATGTTAGTAAAGAAGTTTGGTTCTAAAGCACCTAAACAAGAAAAAATAAAACCTGAAAAACATGAAATAAAAATTTTAGGAGGGTTTAAAGGTTATTTAGCAGGTATTTTTTCATCCATACTACCTGGTGTAGGCCCTAGCTCAACAGCATCAGTCATCAAAACAGAGAACAGAAAAGAGTTTTTAACAGCTCTAGGAGCTGTAAACACTACAAATGTTATGACCTCTATTCTTATAGTTAAATTAACAAAGACATCAAGAACAGGATTAGCAGATTTTATTTTATCAAACCGGTCACCAGAGAGTTTATCCGTATTAACAGTAATCGTATGCGGTTTAATCAGCGTCTCAGTAACATTAATTGTAAGTGAAAAAATGTTAAATCTATTTATTTCAGTTGTATCAAAAATTCCGGAGAAAAAAATGAAAGGAACGGTTTTTGTTTTTCTAATAACTTTAATCATATATACAACATCTTACCCGGGAGTAAGCATCTACTTTTTATCAACAGGTATAGGATTAATAGTATCCGAACTAGATTCAAGAAAATCACTACTGATGTCTTGTATTATCATCCCTGTTCTACTAATATAATATAACAGTGTTATACCTGTTTGGACTTCTAAAATTAAGTATAACAGCGTTATACTTGTTTTTTCTTCCAACTTTTTCTAAAAAAATAATTAAGAAAAAAATTGGTTTTTTAGTTAAAATTAAACTACTCCTTACACCCTGGTTTCCTTTGGAAACTTGTATAGAAATGGAAGTAAAACTGTATAATAACAATAATATAACACTGTTATAATTATAGTTTAGTTTACTGTATATCTCCAAATGAAAGACAGGGGTGGTGGTGTTAGTAAACCTTATTTCCTATGGAAACTGTTTTAAAATTTGAAGTATCTAATTTGTTTAGTTAGATAAAATGAGTTCGTTACAGGAAAAATTTACTGAGTACTTGGAGAAGGAATCTATTTTTAGAAATAAAGATGTTTTATCCACTAATTTTCATCCTGAAGATATTCTTCACAGGGAGGACCAGATAAATGAGTTAGCATCTATCCTTGCTCCTTGTCTAAAAGGTAACGATCCTTCAAACGTTTTTATCTACGGTACTGTTGGTACGGGTAAGACATTAGTTACTAAACACGTTTGTGACGAGCTGTTGAATGTTTCTGAAAGTTCTTCTAAAGATTTAGAGGTTTTATATATTAACTGTAAGATGAGGAAGGTGGCTGATACTGAGTACAGACTTTCCGCAAAGCTTGCTAGAGAGCTAGGTGCTGAAGTTCCTTCTACAGGTCTTCCGACTGATGCTGTTTACGACAGGTTTTTCAAGGCTTTAGAGAAGAAGAATGGTGTTGTGATAATAGTTCTTGACGAAATCGATGCTTTAGTTAGGAAGATAGGAGACGACTTTATGTATAATTTAACAAGGATAAACGATGATTTAGACAATACTAAAGTCTCTCTAGTAGGTATTTCTAACGACCTTAACTTCGTTGAGTACATCGATGCAAGGGTTAAGAGCTCTCTTTCTGAGGAAGAGATTATTTTCCCTCCTTACGACGGTATGGAGCTTAAGAAAATTTTGAAACAACGGTGTGATGAAGGTTTTAATGAAGATGTACTAGGTGATGGAGTGATATCGAAGTGTTCTGCTTTAGCTGCTTCTGAACACGGTGATGCGAGAAGAGCTATTGATCTTTTAAGAGTTGCTGGAGAGCTTGCTGAAAGATCTGATTCTGAAAATGTTACTAC
>JALDAI010000046.1 GCA_022729285.1 Candidatus Nanoanaerosalina archaeon | reverse complement strand
TTGTACCTCCTTTGTGTATGAAGACCATCTTTTCAAAATCCAGTTTGTTGATCTTCTCACAGAACCTGTTAACTACTTCCGCCTTTATTTCCCTGTAATTACCTTCCTTGTTTTTCACCTTCTCTTTGGCTTCATACGTCGGGAAAATATCGATGAGGAAATACCCTTTCTTTTTGAACTCTTCCAAAAACTCCTCTTTATCCTCTTTGTCTATATCAAGCCCTTTTTTCAAACCGTTCCAAAGCCGGTTACCGCTCGAATCAGCCGGATTATAAAAGTAAGGAGGCTTTCCTCCATAATCCTCTTTATATTCAGGTGGTGACTCACCCACAAAAAGAATCTCTAATTCTTCAGGCAGATAACAATCATCACTAACTTTTAGATCATCCAGATTCTTTACTCCAAAAGCCATTTCGAGATAATCAGATTCATCAAGAGTATCTCTATCCATGTACACCGATTAATGTTTCTTCCATAAAACAGTTTCGAATACGGTTTTCAGAGTTCCATACTCTGATTTTAGGTTATTTACCATAAAAATTCCTTCAAGACTATGTGTTCCGTATATCGGATCTTCTTACTCCATTTTTTCCTACCTCTTTAAAGAAATCCACTACTTCTCTGTAAACGTGTTTATCCCTGTCTTCAGTGGTTTATCCCTTTGGAATCCATCACTAGATCTCTGTAGGGTTTGTTCACAACCTCCATCTTTTCAAGTCCCAGTTCCTCCAGAAACTTCTTGTTGTCCTTCACTGCTTTCTCGATGTCTCTGTCAGCTGCCTCGGTCTCCACTTCCAAAAAAGCCCCGGTTTCCTTTACAGTGTCAAGCGTCACTTTTTTACCGTCCATCTCCTTCACCCTTCTTTCTTTAACAACCGTTACAAGCTTTTCACAGCCGATAGCAAGAAGTAACTGTTCGACATCCTCAACGTTTTCAACAGGTATATCGATCTCCTCCTTCCAGAACTGGTTCTTATCCCTCATCTCCTTTGTGGTCTTTCCCTTGTAAGTCAGTTCCAGAGGTTCTCCATCCCTCTTCCTGATTCTAAGACACTCGTTGGTCTCCATGAAATCCCTTACAGAAGCTGTAAAGTAAGTATCTGTCTCAGTGATTTTTTTAGAACCTTCTTCAAACAATTTTTGCTCAACCGTTCTAACATCTTTCTCAGACAACTTTACCTTGATCTCAACTTCATTTAACTTTGTCATTGTAATACCTTTTGATGATTTAAATTAAATGGTTTACAACCTATCAACCGTTATGAGTTTTGTTTGACCATCTACTAACAAAATCTAAATCCACTACTTATTTACCTTACCAATCATGTACTGTCCTTTAACAGTTTCAAAACAATCAAACTCTTTTGAACCTTTAAGCGATTTTAATACTTCTTTAAACTCTGAAAAATCAAGGAAATCCTCTCCTTGATCATCAAGTATATTTCTATAATACCAGTTCCAAACCTTTGATTTTAAGCTACTTTTTTTAGGGTTCTTAACATCTACTACTAATAGAACTTTACATTTTTCCGATAATTTCTTAAGAACTTTTTCTTGTTTCTCTTTTTCTATATGGTGAAGAGAGTTTTTGAAAAGTATCAAATCAAATTTTTGTTTAAACGGGAAATTCTTTATATCATGGTTAGTAAATACTACATTTTCCTCTTTTTTTAGTTCTTTAAGCCGGGAAATTTTTTCCCAAGAAACATCATTAGCAACACATATTTCAGGTTCAAATATCTCTTTTATCTTAAATAATGTTTTATCTTTACCACAGGCCGCATCAAGAACCGTATTTGGACTGAAGTCTATCTTCTTTATTATCTCTTTTCTTTGTTTCTCTGATGCTTTATAGCCAAAGTACTTGTTTAAAAACTTGCTGTGTAACTTTCTCCTAAAACTTGTTTCTTTACTACTCTCTATCTCATTTATAGGTATTGTATCTGATTTTTCTTTAATAAAATTTCTTGAATTTTTTAATATTTCCCTGTCTTGATAAGCCATGTTTTTAGGAATACTTTTTGAGAAACATCTTCTAAGGCCTTCTTCATCCTCAATTTTTTCAGATTCCGTTATAGCAACAAAACCTAAACCCTTATGAGTATACTTATCAACACCGTTCATAAAACAATTTTCAATAATTGTGATAGGTTCCACAACATCTATCTCAGTACCTACCTCCCTTCTAACTATACGATTTATCGTTTCAATTACCGAAAAATCCTCGTTTACAAAACCTCCCGGAAGCTCCCAACCAACGTTCCTGTTAAAATCTCGGATGAAAAGTACCTCTCCTTTCCTGTTACAAACAGTCACCACTACAAACCTTCGATCTGTTTTACAGTACTCAAAAAATTCTTCTGATACTTTCTCATCGTATCTGATTTTTTTAAGATCATAAAGCTTACTGTACCTACTTAAATCGTCTAAATCTATCTTTAACACCTCAAAAAGTATGTAATAAATATTTGGATGACTTTTACTAGGTTAAATGCCATAATCTAACCTCCCTAAAATATTTGTTACCACATCATCTAATGGAGGTTTAGCATCTATTTTTTCCATACCATACTCATTAACAAAGTTCATGTACTCATCCCTAATTTGTTTCATAAGAAAGCGATCCATTTCATACGGCTTATTTTTACTACTTCTTCCTTTCAACCTTCTTAACCTAGATTCCTCATCAATATCTAGGTAAAAAACTCTATCAGGATTAACTAAGTCAAAGTGCTCCATTAACTCCTTATATTTTCCAGATTTATTTTCACAAGAAAAAACCTCATTATAGACAACTGTTGTAAAATAATAACGGTCCAAAACTACTTTTTCATCTCGTTCAAGATAATTTTCAATCCTGTCAGAAACAGATGAATTACTGGCCATATACATAAGGAACTTTGTCTGTCTAGAATGAATATCTGAATCAACAAAATCTCTTATTTTTTGAATTCCCTTCCCAGGTGTTGAAAGTTTTTTCGCGCCAAGTTCTTTAGATAAAGCTTCCGTCACTGTAGATTTTCCTACCCCATCCAAACCCTCAATAACTATAAAATTATCCTCAGAACTTTCATAACTCATAATTACCACTCTCAAACATATAACCATAGATTCCTTGGTATACACAACTAAAAAATAGCTTAAAACAGTTAAAAACAGCAATAAATTCTCTAAATCCTTGATCCATAAACCATAATTGATATACAAACATAAAAACAAAATATAGGAAAAAATACTGAAGTGTTCAGTTATTTACTGAAGTAATATATTTTATACAAATTAATTATTTACATAAATATTATAGGAAAAATCTCTAAGACAATACAAAAATAGATTTTCTAAGGAACAAAACTATTCTTAAGGCGATAACCTCTTATACTTTATAAACCATTTATATACTATGAACGAAAACACCGGTTCCTACGAGCTTTTTGTACCGGCCTGTCTACTGATAGGTGTAGCTCTAGGAAGGCTTCAAGGAGAAGTTGTTTCCGGAACACTGTTAGGACTAGGTTTCGGACTGTTCCTAATGGCTATGGGTTACAGCTTCTTCGACAAAAGGGGTTCAGATGAGTAATTACCAAGAAACCGTTTTTTCAAAAGTTACAACAAGTGTTTTAGGAGCAGTAACCCTAGCCCTACTTTCTCTATGGGTTTACCAAGTAGCTGTAGCACCTATAGGAACCGATCCGGCTCCAAACACTTTCTACCTTTTATTGGCAGTTTTTTTCGCAGCAATGACTTTCAACTTTAGAAAACTTGTTATAAAAATCAGTGGAGAAGGCATCAAAGTCGGTTTCGGAGTTTTCAAAAAATCAGTGCCTTGGAAAAATATTGAAGACTGTTACATCGATGAAACATCAGCCATAAGGTACGGAGGATGGGGAGTAAGGTTTTCAAGAGTTAAAGGTAACTGGAGACGTGTATACAACGTTTTCGGAGGGCCAAGAGTTGTTATCAGATTAAAAACAGGTTTTTTCCGAGAGCTAGCGTTCTCAACTAGAAACCCTGAAAAAGTTGTTGAAAAAGTTAAAGAAAGAATTTAAACAGTTTTTCCCATATACTAAACTTTTTAAGGCTTAGACAAAAGAGTAGAGGACCAAACCAACTATTATAAAGACAAAGAATGTTAACAAGAAAATTATCAGCGCTAAACCAACTTTTTTCAACATTCTAGAGCTGTCACCGTCCTCCTTGATATCTTCTAAAATCCTTTTCTTAAGATCGCTGTACTCCTCATCGGTCGAACCTCCTTTCTCCCTAATCTCAGCTAAATCCTTCAACTCCTTAACTTTTTTTCTACCAGAGTTGTACTCAGAACTGTTAACATAGATCAGGTAGATGAAAGCTCCTATAATGTTTAGGAAAAGAATTAAATCTGGTTAAAAAGAGAAAAATGAATTTTAGACAAAAAAAACCGATATGGTTTCAGATAAAAACCTCTTTTTCTACCATACATAAACTACACCGACTTTAGTTTAAAAATAATGCCTTAAGACCTATAAACAGATTAAAAAACCTAGTAAACTAATTAATTTTATGGACAAAAAAGGCTTCGGTTTAACGCTTCTAGTAGCAGTAGTAATAGGGGTTACAGTAGAGTTCTTAGCTCGCTTATTAAATATACCGACACATCCTGCTGTTGTAGGAGGTTTAACCGGTTTTGGTTGCGTTACTTTTTACAACCATTACTTTGAAGAAAAATAGTTGGAAACAGCCGACCAAGTTATAAAGGTTGGGTATCAATTAATGTTCTACGTACGGAGGTGAATTTGTATGAAAGGTGAAGTAAAGTTCTTCCACGACATGAAGAATTACGGTTTCATTAATCCTGAAGGACAGGAAGACGACGTTTTCGTTCACATTAGTGACGTTGACGGAGAATCCCTGAAAGAAGGAGATGAAGTCGAGTTTGAGACAGAGCAGGGAGAAAAAGGACCAAGAGCAGTAGACGTAAAGGTTCTGTAATCTCTAAGAAAGTTTTTTGAAATTTGATACAGGGAGCTTTGTTTCAGAAGTTTCCCGGTTTTTTATTTTTCTAACGATTTATAGACAAAATTAACACATAACATGTTCTAAACCCCTAATTATACTAGAAAACTTGTTAAACAAGAGACAGTGAACCGAAACCCACGTCTTTGTACTCCTCGAACAGTACAGGAAGGTTTTTACGGTGAAGACCTCCTAGCTCCCCTTCTAAATACTTCTCAACAAAAAAATCTTTCTCCATAACCGAACAAGTATGTGGGAAGTAAAAGACAAAAAGCTTAACCTTTTACACGACAAAAAAGTAGTTTATGGAAAAACACTTGGCAGCCGAGAACCCGGTTAACAAAAAAGTATTAGGACATATTAAAGCAACTTCTGAAAAAGAGTTGGAAAAAGTTTACAGAAAATCAGAGGAAGCCGGGAAAAAGTGGAGCAGACTATCTCAAAAGGAGAGAACTGAGAAAATGGAGAGTTTTAGGAAAGTTTTAGCGGAAAACCGGGATAAGATCTGTGAAACCGTACGGCTTGACACAGGTAAATCAAAAGCTGACGCGATGGTTTCAGAAGTTCTTCCGACATTAACTATCATGGATTACAATGAGAGAAAGGTTGGAGAAGTTGTTAAAACCGAGAAAAAAAGCACTCCTTTGGAGTTTTACAAAAACAAGTCTTACGTAGAGTACACTCCTTTCGGTACAGTCGCTGTAATCTCTCCATGGAACTATCCGTTCCACCTATCAGTTACACCTTGCGCAACCGCTTTAATAACAGGTAACACCGTTGTCCTAAAGATTTCTGAAAAAACTCCTTTGACAGGAGAGCTGTTGAAAAATTTGGTAGAAGAAAGCGATCTACCTGAAAACGTTTTACAGATAGTTCAAGGAGACGGAAGCATCGGTCAAAGAATGGTGGAGCTTTCCCCTGACAAAGTGTTTTTCACAGGATCGACTGATACAGGAAAAAAAGTGATGGAAACCGCTTCTAGAAACCTTGTACCGGTACACTTGGAGCTAGGTGATAAAACACCTTTTATTGTACTGCCTGACGCAGACCTGGATAAAGCCGCTGAAGCATGTGTTTACAGCGCTTTAACTAATACAGGTCAGTTATGCGTTTCTACTGAAAAAGTTTTAGTGCATGAACGGGTTTATGAAGAGTTCGTTAAAAAACTGGTTGAGGAAACTGAGAAAGTAGAGTTGAACCAGGAGAACGGTATCGGACCTATGGTAGATAAAGAGCAGAAAGAAAAAGTTTTGAACCAGTTGAAAAGTAGTTTAGAAAAAGGAGGGGAACTTTTAACAGAGATAAAAGGTGA
>JALDAI010000034.1 GCA_022729285.1 Candidatus Nanoanaerosalina archaeon | reverse complement strand
TAGTCTCTTGCTTTCTCAGCTAGGTCATGAGCTTTGTCTTCGATCTCATCCCTTAGAGCCTCGACAGCATCATCAGAAACTCTCTCAGCACCAGCATTCTTCAAAATCCTCTTTAAAGGTGCAAGTGGTAGTTCTGCCATAGTATTATTCACCCCCTATTAGTTACTTATATAAACTCCTTTATAAATATTTCATAGAAAAACTGTTATAGAGTCTATAAACCTCACAAATAATTGTTGAACATATGTTAACTAAGGTAATAAAACCTCCAAACTTTTAGGATAAAATTTACTGATTATACAGTTTTCTGGAATTGAAAAGTTCTCTGTTCAACACCTAAACTTTAGACTAAAACTTGTAGAACCGGTGTTGACATACCGTCTATCCGAAGATGTATTAAAAAAGTTAATTGAACAAAAAGTGTTTAATGAAGCTACTACTCGATGCGAACTTTCTAGTACTACCTTTCCAGTTTAGTGTCGAAATTTTCGAAGAGTTTGAAAGATTAACGAACGGATACTATGAACTTTACACTTTAGAAAGAACGCTTAACGAAGCAATGAACATCAGAGACGGTCGTTATAGGAAGCTTGTTAAAAAACTGATGAATGTTAAGGATATAGAAATTATAAGTACATCTTCAAGGCACACAGTTGACCATGACCTATTTGAAAAAGGTTTCCAAGGCTTTGTTGTATGCACTAATGATAAGGAGTTAAAAAGAAAGCTCGATAAGGAAAACTTACCCTATATTTTTCTTAGAAGCAGAAACCATCTGGAAGGACGTAATCTTAGAACTATTTAGAGGTTGAAACTTAACCTCTGCCAAAATATTAATCCTTTCTTAGACCGGTCAAAAAACTACATAAATAAAAAAGACTTAAAAAAATAGAATAAACCATATATTTAGGACAACAGTTTTTAATTATATAACAAGGTGAAAAAATGGTAAAAGACCACTGGAGAGATCTTCCATCAGGACCTAACATACCTGAAGAAGTTTATGCGATAGTAGAAATTCCTAAAGGCAGTAGAAACAAGTTCGAATACAACAAAGATTTCGGAACATACATGTTAGACCGAGTTCTCCACGGACCACAGCAGTACCCGGGAGAGTACGGATTTATTCCGAGAACAATCTATGATGACGGAGATCCAATGGACATCATAGTCCTTATGGATGAAAAAACGTTCCCAGGCTGTATCATAGAAGCAAGGCCTATAGGACTGATGAGAATGGTTGACGGAGGCGAAAAAGACGATAAAATCTTAGCCGTTCCAAGAGAAGATCCTCGTTACGATGATATTAAGGATATCGAAGATGTTTCCAGCCATATTAAAAAAGAAATTCTTGAGTTCTTCCGAACATATAAGAACCTTGAGGAAGGAAAAACTGTTGAAGTAAACGGTTGGGACGGAAAAGAGTCAGCGCTTAAAGCTGTTAAACATTCGATTAAACTATACAAAAGAAAGTACGGATAAAAAATGTATAAGAAAGCAAAAGTTAAGGACCAGATAAGAGTAGATCCAACGCTGCTAGGCCGAGATATTGAAGAATCAGTTTTTAGCAGTCTTAAGAAACAGTACGAAGGACATATTGTCGAAGACCTCGGCATGGTGTTAAAAGTTGATGAAATCACTGATATCGGGGATGGAGAGATTAAAGCAGGAGATGCAGGAGTTTATTACTCGGTTGATTACAACCTTTACTCATACGAACCAGAGCTCCATGAAGTAGTTGAAGGAGAAGTAACCGAAGTAACAGAGTTCGGAGCATTTATCAGAGTAGGGCCTATCGAAGGACTGTGCCATATCTCTCAGATAATGGACGACTATGTCAACTATGATGAAACACAAGGAATGCTTGTTGGAAAAGACGGTACAAGAACTTTGAAAACAGGAGATAAAGTTAGAACCCGTATCACTGCGGTAAGCATGAAAAAGAACAAGGACAACAAGGTAAACCTAACTATGAGACAGCCAACTCTTGGAAAGATCGATTGGATTAAAGAAGAGCTGGAAGAACTTGAAAAAGAGGAAGAAGAGGAGGAGTAAACAATGGCAGACAAAGCATGTACTAACTGTAGAAAAATAGTTGAGAAAGGGAATACTTGCCCTATCTGTAAGAGTAACGAACTTACAACGTCATGGAAAGGAATGATAATTATCTATGACTCCGAAAACTCAAAACTAGCTAAAGAAATTGAAATAGGAAGCCCTGGAAAGTACGCTATCAGGGTTAAAGGATAAGGAGAGGATATACTATGAAAATAGAAGTTAAAGAAACTAAGGACAACAAGCTTTTAGGAAGGGAAGAGTACTTCCTAAAGATTGAGCACACAAACGAAGAAACACCTTCAAAAGACAAGCTTGCGAAAAAGTTCGCAGCTGAAAACGACTTAGACCCTGAGAAAATTGAGTTAGAAGGAATTCAGACAGCTTATGGAAGCGGTATCTCAAAGGTCAAGGCAAAAGTTCATGAAGAGAAAGTCAGAGATCTTTCAGAAAACGAAGAAGACAGTGAAGACGAAGAAGAAGAGGAGGAGTAAAGTATGGGAAAACACCACAAAGTTAACCGATGGGAAAAGTACAGCGACGAAGGAGAATCAGACAGTAAGATGTGTCCTAGATGCCAGTCTATGTTAGCTGTTCACAGCAACAGAGAGACTTGTGGCAACTGTGGATACTCAAAAATTGAGAAGTGAAGGTTTAAACACCTTTCACACTTGTTCCATTTTCTAATTATTTATTTTTACGAATTTTTTCAAAGAACTTTTAAAAAATAGATTTTAAAGAAGAGTCATGATTACTTTAGGCATTGAGTCAACAGCACATACATTAGGAGTAGGGATTGTCAAGGACGGCGAAGTACTTGCAAACAGTAAATCAATGTACAGTCCTGAAAAAGGCGGTATACACCCTACGGAGGCTTCTGAACACCATTATGGTAATGCGGTCAACACTTTGAAAAACGCTCTTTCAAAAGCTGGCATACAGAAAGAAGATATAGACTCTGTTGCTTACTCACAAGGCCCTGGGATTCCTCAGTGCCTCCAGATAGCTGGAGTCGTTGGAAGAAGTTTATCACAAGCATTGGACATTCCTTTAGTAGGTGTGAACCACTGTATTTCTCATATTGAGATAGGTAAGTCGGAGACAGGAGCACAAGATCCTGTAACACTGTACGTGGCAGGCGGTAACTCACAGGTTATAGCTTCATCAGAAGGACGTTACCGTGTATTCGGAGAAACAATAGATATCGCCATAGGTAATGCATTAGATAAGATCGCTAGAAAGATGGGTATACCTCATCCAGGCGGACCTGAAATAGAGAAGATGGCTGAAAAAGGTAGTAAGTTAATAGATCTTCCTTACGTGGTTAAAGGAATGGATTTCTCTTATTCAGGAATGGTTACCAAAGTTGTAAGGATGTTGAACAAACACTCAAAAGAAGATCTTTGTTACTCGTTCCAGGAACATGCTTTTGCAATGCTTGTTGAAGCTACTGAAAGAGCTATGGCCCACTTAGGTAAAAAAGAGGTTTTGATAACGGGCGGAGTAGCCGCTAACAAAAGGTTAAACCAGATGATGAAAGAGATGGCTGAGGCAAGAGGAGGAAAGGCTTACAAAGCTCCTTTAAAGTACTGTATGGACAACGGCGCTATGATCGCTTATACCGGTCAAAAAATGTTGGAGCACGGTGTTGAAACATCTTTAGACAACTCTACTACAAACCCTAACTGGAGGACTGAGCAGGTGGATATTCCATGGTTGTAGGTAAAAGTATTGATGAGGCCGTTGAAGTACTGGGAAACGGAGGTGTAGTAGTTTACCCTACTGAGACCTGTTACGGTATCGGCTGTGACGCAACAGATGAAGAGGCTGTAAAAAAAGTTTATGAAGCGAAGAAGAGGGATGCTTCAAAAAAACTTACATGTATTGTTGATTCCTTAGAAACCGCTGAAAAGTTCTGCAAACTTTCTTTAAAAGAGAAAGAAGTTTGTGAAAACTTTATGCCAGGGCCTTTAACTTTTGTAGCTGAAAAAACAAGTGAACTGCCTGATGTAACCAATACAGACTTTGCTTTCAGAGTTTCTTCTAAAAAAGTTTGTAGAAAGCTTACCGAGAAACTTGGTAGACCTATTGTTGCTACAAGCGCAAATATTTCAGGGAACGACAACTCGTACTCTGTAAAAGAAATGGATGAAGATCTTTTGGACAAAGTTGATTATGTACTGGACGGAGGAAAGTTGGAGAAAAACACTCCTTCAACAATCGCTAAAATAACTGACGGAGAGCTAAAAGTGTTTAGAGAAGGTCCGGTAAAAAAGGATGAGTTAGAAGAGTTTGTGGAGGGTTTGTAAAAATGGTTGAGAAAGAAATACTTTCTAGAGGGGCTGAAGCGGTTATTTATAGAGAGAATGGTGAGATTATAAAGGAAAGGGTTAAGAAGAGTTATAGAGCTCCTGAACTCGATGAGAAACTTCTAAAGGAACGGATTAAAGAGGAGGAGAGACTTCTTAAAAGAGCTTTAAACGCGGGAGTGAAAGTTCCGAAAGTTTTAGGAGTTGAAGGTAGAGAAATCCGTATGGAGTATATCGATGGTGAAAGGCTTAGAAAAACTTTTGAGGACAGAGAAGATCTTTGGAAAAAAGTTGGGAAAGATGTTGGTCGGCTTCATGCGCAGAACATTATCCACGGAGACATCACTACTTCTAACATACTTCTGAAAAAGTCTTCCGGAGATATAGAAAAATCTAAAGAAAAGAACCGACAGCAGCAACAGCAGCAGGTTAATCAAGACGTTGACGTATACTTCATAGACTTCGGCCTTAGCTTTTATTCGGAGAGAATAGAAGATAAAGCAACTGATCTAAGACTTCTTAAACAGGTTTTGGAAGCAACTCACAACAAAGTATCTGATGAGTCTTTTAAGGAAATCTTTAAGGGTTACAGAGATATAATGGGCGAGGAGGCGGAAGAAGTTTTACAAAGACTGGAAGAGCTTGAGAAAAGAACTCGTTACAACTAGTAATAACACATATTAAAAACACCTAATTGAAAAGGATATTTAAAACTTCACAATTAATTGTAACTGTTAACAAAGTGATAACAATGGCAAGAATGCATTCATCAGGAAGAGGAAAATCGGGTTCTACAAGACCAGCAGACCCAGATCTAAGTATGGTAAATTATGATAACGAAGAAATCAAAGATCTTATTGTTAAATTAGCTGACGAAGATATGATGCCTTCAGAGATTGGAGGAGAGCTAAGAGACAGGTATGGAATCCCTAACGTTAAAGCTGTAACAGGTCAGTCCATTAAGGAGATAATGGAAGAAGAGGAGTTTGGTTTAGAGATTCCTGAAGATCTTTACAAGTTGATGGAGAAAGCTCTAAAGTTAAATGAGCACCTTAAAGAGAACAAGAAGGACCTTGATTCAAAGAGGAGTATGAGACTTGTTGAATCAAAGATTAGAAGACTTGTAAATTATTATAGAGGAGACGAGCTACCTGAAGACTGGAAATACAGTCTTGAGAAAGCTAGGTTGTTTGTTAAATAACCTACTTCCTCCTTAAAACTTTTTTCTATATTTTTTAGAGGGTTATAATTGGTAGAAAGATTTGAAAAAATAGCGGAAGATGCGGCGGATTATCTGAAACAAGTTGATAAAGAGATACTAGTAATAAGCCATTACGACTGCGACGGTATCTCATCCGGTATAATCGCTAGAATGCTTTTGGAAAAGCTTGATAAACAGTTTGTAAACGTTTTTCTTGACGAGATAACTGAGGAAAAGCTTGAGAAAGTTTTAGAAAAGAACAATCAAGAAGTAGTCTTTTTCACAGACATCGGTAGCGGTCAGAAAGATGTTATATCTGATTTAACAGATGATAGAACCGTTGTAGTAGCTGATCACCACGAAGTAGTGGAGGAAGGTGAAGTGGACTACCATGTCAACCCTATGTTGATTGAAAACGGTGAAGTAATAGATGGCGGTAAAGAGATTTCAGGCGCCGGGGTTACTTACTACCTTGCTGAAAAGGCTTTAGGAAATGCCGATGACCTTTTACCATATGCTCTTATAGGAGCTACAGGAGATATCCAGAAAAAAGAGAAAGAGTTTACAGGGATGAACAAAAAGTTCTTAGAAGAAGCTGATGAAAAAGATCTTATAGATGTCAAAGAAGGCTTGGACCTTTACGGTAGAAGCAGTAAAAGCCTTGTTAAAGCTTTAAAATATACTACAGACCCTCATCTTGAAGGTATTTCAAACGATGAGTCAGGAACCGTTCAGTTTCTAAGAAGTTTAGACATCGATCTAAGGGATGAAAACGGATGGATATCTCTTTCAGATCTTACAGATGAAGAAGAAAGGGAGATAATCCACGGCCTTATTAAGAGAGGTTATGACGGTGTTGAAGAGCTTTTTGGAACCGTTTATGTTTTAGATAATGGCTGGGAGATCCAAGAGTTTTCCTCACTGTTAAATGCTTGTGGAAAACTTGAGAAACCTGAAAAAGCTTTTGATATCTGTCTTGAAAACGATTTTGAGACAGCTATGAAGGTTAAAACCCAATACGGTAGGAAAATAGGTCGTTACTTATCTATTATAGAGGATAAGAAAGGTGATTCATCTTTTATTCAGGAAACTGAGTTTGGAACTATAATAGATGCAGGTACAAAGATTCATCCGAACATTATTGGAACGGTTACCACTATAGCGATTAAATCCGATATTTTACAGGGCCCCGTTGTTATGGGGATGGCTGTAAAGGAGAAAGATTTCCTCAAAGTTTCTGTCAGAGTTGTTGACGAGTACGAGGACGAAGTTGAGCTCAACACTCTGATGGAAGAAGTCTGTGAAAAAGTCGACGGTAAAGGAGGAGGCCACAAGATGGCGGCCGGAGGCAAGATTCCTAGAGATAGGAAGGATGAATTCATCCAAATTATAAAAGATTTTTTAAAACAATTAAAAGATTAGGTAACAAGTATACAAAGTGTGATTAAAAATGGCAAAATCAGTTGCGCAGAAGGATTGGTACGAAATCATTGCACCGGACATGTTTGACAAGTCAAAAATTACAGAAACTCCGTCAGACAGGAAGGAAAAGATTGAGAAACGAACAATTAAAGTAGGACTGAAAGATTTGGTCCCTACATCTAACAAATACTACATGGACGTATTCCTACAGGTAAAAGAGATCGAAGGGAAGAAAGCTCATACAGAGCTAGTAGGTCTTTCAACATCTAAGGAGTATGTTTCCAAGCTTGTTAGGAGAAGAAGCGACAGAATCGATCAAGTGATGAACGTTAAGACTAAGGACGGAAAAAAGGTTAAAGTAAAGATTATGGCTGTTACTATCAACAACACCACCACTTCAACCAAAAAATCTATCAGAAAAAAGATCAAAGAAATCGTTGAGGAAAAAGCTTCTAAGAACGATTACGCGGACTTTATGAACGCAGTTTTCCAGGATGAAATCCAGAGAGAACTGAAAGATGTCTGTAAGAAGATTTATCCTCTGAAAAAGATTGAGTTTAGAAAGACAGAGCTTCTAAACTAAACTCATTCCTCTCCTTATTATTTTATCTTTGGAGCCCGGTGGTGTAGCGGTCAAACATAGGAGGCTTTGGTTCTGGAGAGTTTTTTTTGCAAAGTTTTCCGGAAAAGACACCTCCTGCCCCTGGTTCGAATCCGGGCCGGGCTA
>JALDAI010000079.1 GCA_022729285.1 Candidatus Nanoanaerosalina archaeon | reverse complement strand
TCAAAGTAGATGTTTCCGGAACCTAGTTTTTTCCTCTGGAAAACCTTTTTTATAGGGAAAAACGTATTTTTTAATAGGTGTTGTTCCATGGCTGAGAAAAGGATGAGGGTTTTGGTTGAGGGAAGGGTTCAAGGAGTGTTTTTTAGAGCAAATACTAAGAAGAAGGCTGAAAAACTTGGTTTATCAGGCTGGGTTAAAAACCTTGATGATGGTCGTGTTGAAGCGGTTTTTGAAGGAGAAGGGAAGGGTTTACAGGAGATTTTGAGTTTTTGTGAGATAGGTCCTAAACTGGCGAAGGTTGAAGATGTTTCTGTTGAGTACGGAGAAGTTGAGGGTTTGGAAGGGTTTAAGGTGTTACGTTAATATTTTTGTTTTTTAACACCGTATTTTTAATGGTTGGATGATACTTGTTTGAGTATGATAACGATTGATGAAAAAGTTGGTTTGCTTAGTGATTACAACCTTTGCGACCACTGTTTTGGAAGACAGTTCGCAAGGCTTGGAAGAGGATTGACAAATTTTGAAAGAACATGGATTATACAGAGTTTTAAAGAAAAAGAGGAAGAAATCAGCGAGGAAATGTTTGTTAGAGAAAACATTCCTAATGGCAGGGAGAAAAAAGTTACTGAAGACTGTCAAATATGTGGCGGAAGGTTCAACAACCTTGATGAGTACGTTGACATCGTTAAAAGTTCTTTAGAACGGTATAGTTTTAAGACGTACCTTGTTGGTACCAGGGTCCCTTCTGAAGTAGGTGATGCTGAGGAAGAGATCTGGGAAAATGTAGGAGTCCAGTGGGTGGAACCTATAAAGAGCGAGTTTAACCGAATAATAGGTAAGAGACTAGAGAAACGGCTTAAAGAAGATGAAGGTCTTGAAACGGATGTTGACTTTAAAAGGCCTGACGTAAACCCTGTTATTGATCTAAGTAAAGGACGAGCAGAGGTGCAGATAAACTCCATGCTTATCCACGGGTTTTACAACAAGCTTGTTAGAGGGATTCCTCAGACAGAGTGGACGTGTGGCAAGTGTAAAGGAAAAGGCTGTGACGAATGTGACTGGACCGGTAAAAATTATGAGGAATCAGTTCAAGAGATCATTGCTGAGCCTTTAATCAAAGAAACTAAAGGACTTGAAACAAAGTTCCACGGTGCTGGTAGAGAGGACGTTGATGCTAAGTGTCTAGGAAACCGTGAGTTTGTTATAGAGGTCTTAGAACCTGAGAAAAGGAATGTAGATCTTGAAAAACTTGCTGAAGAAGTTAACAGTTCCGGAAAAATTGAAGTAAGTTCTCTAAGTTTTGCAGAGAAAGATTTAGTTGAGAAAGTTAAGAAGAGAAGGGCTAACAAGACTTACAGAGCTCTTGTAAGTCTGGAGGAGCCTGTTGAGGATGAAAGGTTTGAAAGGCTTAATAAGTTGATAGGGACTGTTGACCAGAAAACTCCTACTAGAGTGGAGCACAGAAGAGCTAACAAGACAAGGAAGAGAAAAGTTTTTGCGGTTAGCTGGGACAACATTACTGATGAAAGCTTTGAGCTAACTGTGAAAGGTGAGGCAGGATTATACATCAAGGAGCTTATATCAGGAGATAAAAACAAAACTAAACCGTCTGTTTCAGATATTTTAGGTACTGAGACGGTTTGTAAGGAGCTTGATGTTATAGGAATTGAGAAACCTGAAGGGTTCGAAGATGTTTAGGCCGGACCCCGGTGGTTAATCAAACAAGGTTTTAAAAGTTCTCCCCAATTTATATGTTTACTGAGTTAAAACTTTAACAAGGTACAAATTATACAGGTGAACAATATGGCTCAAAAATCTAAAGGACAGAGGAACAAGACCAGAAGAAAGTTAAAAAAGCATACTAGGGATAAAGAAACCGTTACTACTCATTTCAAAGAGTTTGACGAGGATCAAAATGTTACGATTAAGATAGATTCTTCGATTCACCGTGGACTCCCGCATCCAAAGTTCCACGGAAAAACAGGCAGAATTAAGGGTAAAAGAGGGAGGTCTTACATAGTTGAGATCAAAGATCTTGGAAAAACTAAGGAAGTCCCTGTATACCCTGCCCACCTTAATGAGGCATAAAGGATGGAAATAGAATCAAAAGAAGACATAAGCTCTGCAGAAGCTTTTAAGCATCTCTCAGAGATGGATGAAGATGAGCTAAACACTGTCCAAAAAGAGTGTTTAGAACATATGAGAACAAACTTGAAAGTGAAAGATGTTGAGAGCTTTAAAAACTTGGTTGAAGAGCTTGAGGAAATCGACTCCTTAAAGGACAACCAGATAATCAAGCTGCTTGAAATCCTTCCAACACATGAGAAAGAGGTTAGAACTATCATGAGCAAGGAAAGGATTAAGCTTGAAGACGATGAAATCGATCAGATAATCAGTATTTGCAAGTCTTACGAAGCATAAATCAAGGTGTTTAATAATGAAAGATGAATACGCGATAGTCTTAGACTTTTTGGCGCACGGAAAAGCTGGAGGAAAAGAAGATAGATTAGTTCAGGCTATCGGAGAGAAAAACTTTAACTTACTAGAAATGGTTGCAAGAGAAGGAACTCATCCTAAATCCGGTGAAAAGGTTTACATCGGTGACGGAGACCGTGAAAAAATCGAGTTTATCAAGGGAAGAGTTACTCTTAAAGACCTTACAAGCAATGCTTCAACGGAGCTTGACTATATTTTGGAAGATCTTATCGATGAAAACCAGGATAAGTTCCTAAAATTCTTTAACAAAAGCGGCCCTATCAGCACTAGGCAACATAGCTTAGAGCTTTTGCCGAACGTTGGTAAGAAGCATATGTGGAAAATCATTGAGCAGAGAGATATTAACAGTTTTGAAAGCTTTGAAGACTTGAAAGAACGAGTTTCCCTGCTACCTGCTCCTAAGAAACTGAT
>JALDAI010000051.1 GCA_022729285.1 Candidatus Nanoanaerosalina archaeon | reverse complement strand
TTGTTGGTGAGGGGGGTGGTGTTGTTTCTGTTCCTTGGTTGGAGTTGGATGAGGGTTTGGTTCCTGTTGAGTTTAATGCTAGTTGTAGTGTTGTTTCTGAGGAGGTTGAGGGGTCTGAGGATGACAGGTGCTTGTCATTTAATTTAAAGGACTATTTATACCATAAAAGAGGAGATATTGAGTTTAAAGAAGGTTTTGGCGAGGAGAAAGGAGAGGAGGAAAAAAGATGGATGTTTGAAAAAGGTAAGTTTAAATCTGAATTTGGAGAGGAAAGAATCTCAACATTTAATTTTGAACACCGCTCCTACCAAAAGGATCGTAGAATAGAGTTAAGTTTTGATGGAAATAATGAAAGTACTCAGCTCTTATCCGGAACTAATTTCAGCCAGTATTATTCTCCAATTATTCTAGGTAGGTCTTTCGAAGCCGATTTTGAACCTGATAACTGTTTAGTTCCTAAAGAAGTTGAAGAAGACTCTGAGGACAGTAGGTGTTTAAGCATAAGGTTGAGAGAAGTTAATCTTAATTCATTTATTAGTGGAGAAAATATATCTGATATTTATGGCTCTGAAAAAATATATAGTGGGTCAAAGTTTGAAGTAGTTAACTTAGAGGACTACTCATATTTCAAAATGAACCTAAGGAACAGTTTGGAAAAAAGTATGGTAATCTCTTTAACAAACCATAATGGAAGGGAAGTTAGAAAAGTGGTAAGTGAACTTTCTGAAGTATATTTACCTTTAGAAAAAGGTTTAAACAGATATGAGGTGGATGTTGAACCGTTAATTAAGTTGGAGAGAGATTATCCGAGATCAGATATTTTTGTTGAACTAGGGGAGGCGGAGGTGGTTAAATGAGTAAAGGATCAAGGATTAGAGTTTCTAAAACGGTTTTAACCATATCCATTTCTTTAATTATAGGCATGGTTTTTTTTCACTTAGTTGAGTTATACACTTTCGACCATTTTTTTCACTTAGAAACTGCTAAACATTATCTTCAAAACCCTTTCTCAATTGTACAGATTTCATTAAACGTAGGGAGAAATGTAACAACATATCCTCCGTTAGGCCACTTAATACTTTCAAGGATGAGTAATTACTTCGGACTATTTTTTTCTATTAGGGTATTATCCGTTATTGGCTGGGTTTTTCTATCTTATAATGTCTCTAAGTTCTTTATAGAGTTTATAAAGATTGATGAAACTTATTTTCCTTGGATATACTTTTTTGTTTTCTTTACAAGCGGTTTTTTTGAAATGTTGTTCACGTACGGACAGTTCACAACTTTACTTGGTTTTGGTTTCGGTTTTTTAGCCTCTAGAATACTAATAAAATGTCTCAGAGAAAAAATTTACCGAAACTATCTTTTTTTCGCCTTAAGCTTTTCCATAGTAGGTTTTACACACCATTTTTCATTTATCATTTTCTCGATTTTCTTTGTGCTGTTATTTATCTCTGAAACAGAGTTTTTAGATGTTTATAAATTCAAATGGATTTTATTCTCTCTTTTTTTAGTATTCATAATTATTTTAGGTGGCCTAAACCCATTTTTAAACAGTCTTTTAGAAGAACCGATTAGTGGTGTGGAGATAACGCATAATTCAAGAGAAAGTATTTTCACATATGATAGGGATTTAAGAGTTCAATGGATTTATTCTGATATTGGTTTAGCAGCTATCGGACTTATATCTCCATTAGTGTTTATTAAGATAGGTATGTTCTCTGGAGGAATATTTAAAATATGGATCATATCCTTACTTTTCTTAGTTTTAGGGCTTGGTAGAACAACTTTTCTACCTGAAATAATCTTTGGAGATCTTTTTAGCTGGTTGACATATGAAAGGTTTATTATCTTCTCAGGATTGCTTTTAAGCGGTATTACGGGTTATATGTTTGCTGTTATTAAAGAGAATTATGCAAAGTTCGGTAAAAAGTTATTTGTCTTAACGGTTTTAGTCTACTTTTTATTTAACTTTGGACTTTCTTTACAGTCTTATGAAACATTCCACGGTACATCTATGTTTGATATAGATCTTGTTAGACTGAGTCATAATGAATTCATCTTATCATACCTTGAAAGTAACTCTACCGGGGAGCACCGTTTCCAAACTTTAGGGTATGGCTATAGAATATCTGAACTAACAATTCTTAGCGGTCAAAGCACAACTGATACTGAGTATTATCAGGGGAGGAATATTGATTGGCTTAATAGAAAAGGACAGCCTAAAATAGATAGGATAAACCCGATTTTACTAGATAAGTTTTTTGATGAAGCCGATGAAAACGGTTTGAAACATGTTTTTGCATTTGAATCGGATCAGCTCGGTGATTATCCGTTGTATTTAGATATTTTAGAGCCTGAAGGCTTTGAGAAAGTTAAGGATGATGAGATAGAGTTAACAGGTAATAGGGTTACAGTTTGGGAGAATAAAAACTTACAGGAGCCTACGCACTTAGAGTTAACCCGAAATTATGCATGGACATTAGTCCCTATAACTGTATTAATCATATTCTTTACAGCATACCTTTGGCCAGAAAATAGTTTAAAAAAGGTTTTATGCGTTAAATAAGTTATGAAGTCGCTTATCACAGTCACCGATAAAAAAGAAGCTGAACAGATTTTAAGCACTGAAACCGATATTATAGATATAAAAAACCCTGAAGAAGGTTCTCTTGGTGCAAATTTTCCTTGGATAGTTGAGGAAATTGTTGAAACGGTTTCTGATACTTTTGAGATAAGTTTGGCTATAGGCGATGTACCTAACTTACCAGGAACAGTTTCCTTTGCTGTAGCAGGCGCCGCTAAATACTCCCCAGACTACATAAAAATAGGTTTGTTAGGCCCTGAAACAGTTGATAAGGCCGTAAATTTGCTTAAAAAATGTAGGAGGGCTATAAAAGATATAGATAAAGATATTAAGGTTGTAGGAGCACTTTATGCAGATTATCAAAGGTGTGGGAGTATAAATCCTTTAAAGCTGCCTGAAATAGGCGAAAAAGCTGGTGCAGATCTTATTATGGTGGATACAGCTGTTAAAGATGGAAAAAACATTTTTGACCATATGAGTTTAGAAGAGTTAAAGAAATTTGTTGAGAAAAGCCATGAAAAAGGTTTGGAAACGGCTTTAGCAGGATCTTTAAGAAAAGAGCATGTAGAAAAAGTTAGAGAGATTAAAGGAGATATTTTCGGTGTTAGAGGGGCTGTATGTGATGAAAATGTTAGGGAAGCATCTATTAGTAGGGAAAAAACTGAGAAGTTAGTAGAAAAAATAAAGAAAGGTTAGTCCCAAAGCCTTTCCCTATACTTCTTAACCATTTCTTTTGCTGAATACTCCTTAGAGGTTTCTATTGCCCTCTCCATCATACTTATCCACTTATTTTTATCGTTGTATGAAGGGAGTATCTCATCGACTAAAACTTTTTTCAAAGCTTCTAAATCTTTTCTGTCCTGTTCAACTCTGTTATCTTCCGGTTCATCGTTTCCGTAAAGCCAGCCGTTTTCTCCTGAATTTATAGCTTCCCAGCACCAGCCATCAGGCGTTGAAACATTTAGTAAACCGTTAGCAGCTGCTTTTATTACTGAAGTGCTACAAGCCTCTTTCTTAGGGATCGGACTTGAAAGCCATATATCGCATCCTTTAATCAGTCGTTCAGCATCTTTCATATCATAGTTCTCTATCCATACAACAGAGTCGTCTCTAAGAGATTTATGGTAGACTCTATTAACCATTTTTTGTCCATGCACATCCTCTATATGGGCTTTTCCGGCGAAAACTATATTGAAGTTTTCAAGTATCTCTTTCTCTATTTCAGGGTTGTCAAGTAGTAATGTAGGTCGCTTATAATCTGTGAAACGTCTTGCGAAACCTATAAGCGGTTTTTCAGGATCTAAATCAGCGTTTAATACTTTGATAAGCTCCTTTTTTTCTTCTTGATGAGCTCTCCAGAGTTCTTCACCTGTTTTTCCTTTAACTTTCTCTGACTGCCAAGTAGGAAGATGAACTCCGTTGGTTATACCGGTTATCTCACAAGTGTTTTCGAATCCTGACCACATTTCTCTAGCAACTGTTTCGTGTCTTTCAGCTACAGCATTAGTTTTACCGGCTATACGTAGGCATGCAAGGGTTGAGTTGAAAGGATCTTCTGCTAACTTTCTAAGATCTACTTCTCCATACTCTTTTGCAACGCCTGAGTTTTCAATAGCTCCATGGCTGAATTTAGGATTTCCTGCTTCAATAGGAGTGTGAGTGGTAAAAACAACTTTTTCTTTATTCTTTTCTAGCTCTTCTTCGAAACTACCGTCCGTACTTCTCCTAATCATTTCAAGACCTGCGAAAAACGAGTCTGATTCGTTCATATGGACTTTTTCAGGGAATTCTCCTAGTTCTTCAAGTACTTTGAGCCCTCCTTTACCTAAAATCACTTGTTGTAACATTTTTTCCTCTTGGGATCCCATGTATAACTTAGAAGTAAGCTGTCGCTGTTCAAACGTGTTTGAAAGATTATTTGTATCTAAAAGGTATAGAGGAGCGTTACCGTATTTCTCTGTTTTGTAAACATCTATGGTTAATTCTTGATCTCCTATTTTAAGCTGTGTTTCATGTACTTTATCTACGAAGCTGTAGTTGTGGCTGTAATACTTGTGTTTTACACTGTCATCGCAGTTGAACTGCTCTACATAACCTTTACTCCACATTAAACCTACTCCTACGACGTTTTCCCCAAGATCTTTTGAGGCTTTAAGAATATCTCCTGCTAAAACCCCTAGACCTCCTGAATATGTGTGGAACTCTGAGTTGAGTCCGTACTCCATACAAAAATATGCTACTGGTCTTTCTGACATGATAGAAGGATTGGTGATGGTTCTTTAAAAAAATTTGAATATGGGTTTTCTTTGGGATAATGTTGAATGAGTCTTTTCAACAGCTGAAGGTTAGGACAACAGTTTTTTTTAATTAGTGAACTTATTGTCAGTATTTTTAAAATTTCTAAATAAATTCTAGGTTATATGAAAGTATCGGTTCTGATTCCGGATTATGATTTTACAGAGACTCATCCTGATTATGTGAGAAGTAGATCTCAGGAGTCTAAGAAAGCTGGTATCCCGTATGTTGAGAATCCATTGGGTTTAATGTATTTGTCATCGGCATTGAAGAGTGCTGGGCATGAAGTACAGATGATAGACGGTTATTTTAATGACAGAGAGGGAATTTTACAGAAGTTAGAAACGTTTAATCCTGATTTAGTTGGCATACAGGCTACTGCTCCATTCTGGTTCCGGGTTAAAAATATTTCAAAGCAGATAAGTGAGAGATTGGATGTTCCTGTTGTTGTGGGAGGTTCTCACGTCAGGTATGCGGGAGGCAACATAATTGAGGATTCAAAATATATTGATTACGGGATTGTAGGGGATGGTGAAAAAGCTATTAAAGAATTCTTTTGTTAATAGATACCTTAATTTAGATAAAAACTTATACCGTCCTTACAATGCGCTAATAGAAGAGTTTGGAGAGGATGCAGTTAGAGAAGAATTTATCAAGGATCATGAAGGTAAAGTAGTTTAT
>JALDAI010000009.1 GCA_022729285.1 Candidatus Nanoanaerosalina archaeon | reverse complement strand
TTCAGTGTAGGACAAGTATTCTTGCCGCAGGAAACCCGAAATTCGGTCGTTTTGACCCTTTTAGACCGGTTGGAGAACAGATAGAAATTTCAGATACCTTGATCTCACGTTTTGACCTACTTTTCCCTGTAAAAGACATACCTGATGTTTCAAAGGACCGAAAGCTGTCCGACCACATCATGTCTATGCACACAGATCCTCAAGACATGGTTGGAGAAGTATCTATAGACCGTTTAAGAAATTACATTGCTTATGCGAAAAGAAATGTGGCTCCAAAGCTGACTTTAGATGCTCAGAAAATTTTGAAAGATTTCTATGTGGATACTAGGCAGAGCGGAGGCGGTGATGAAGGACAGTCCGCTGTTCCGATTACTGCAAGACAGTTAGAAGCTTTGATAAGACTTTCCGAAGCATCGGCCAGATTAAGACTTAGTGAAACGGTTGAGGAAAAGGATGCTCAGCGAGCTATTGATTTATTAACCTATTCATTAAAAAAGATCGGAGTCATAAATGAGTCTGGAGAGTACGATATCGACAAGTTAGAGACAGGTATCGATTCGGAGTCACGGAGCAAGAGACAGACGGTTATGAAAGTTGTAAATGATCTAGGCGGTACTGACGGAAACGCTATAGCTCTTGAAGAAGTGATATCTGCTCTAGTGGAAGAAGGTTTAGAGGAAGAGGAAGCCGAAGAAGTTATAGAAGAACTTAAAAGAGGCGGAGATCTCTACGAGCCAAAACAAGGACATATAGGAGTTATATAGGTGATTAAATGCCAGGAGATAGAAAAAGAATGACGGTTAGACGGTTGTTGTTAGAAGATATAATCAATAGCAAGTATTACAAAAAAGAAGGCTTTGAGCCAAACTTCATCATAACTCCTTCAGGAATAAATGCTTCAAGAGTCGAAGTAGTTGGAACTGTAATGGATACTTACCAGAACGATGAGCAGACATACGGCGCGTTGACCTTAGACGACGGCTCAGAAGTTATAAGGATTAAGTTTTTCCAGGATTTAAAAGCCATGGAAGGTATCTCCGTAGGAGATATTATACAGGTTATAGGAAAAGTCAGAGAGTATGACGACGAAATATACGTTCAGCCGGAAAACATCAACATCAGAGGAATGAATTATGAAATGTTACATCTTCTAGATGTAAGAGAAACAAAGAATAACTGGAAAGAGCTTGTTTCACAGGTTAAAAAGCTTAAAGAGGAAGGAAAATCTGAGGAAGATATTGTAAATGAGTTCAAAGGATCCAAATTTTTACCTAAAGATGTTGAATCAATTTTAAAGTACTTAGATGCAGATGAACAGTTTGAAACAGCTAATGAAATGGATAATGGATCATCTTTCTCCAGATCAGATATGCACGAATCAGAAGTGGAGGAAGAAGGTGATAAAAGAACTGTTTTAGGAATAATAGAAGATCTTGACGATGGAGAAGGCGCAGGTTACAGCGACATAATTGAAAAATCAGATATGTCTGAGGAAAGAGTTGAGACAGTGATAAACGATCTACTTAGCGATGGAACCTGTTACGAGCCTAAGCCAGGAAAGATAAAGAAGTTGTAAGGTGTTAATAATGGATGATTATGAATCAATGTTGGAAAAAGGAAGAGAAAAATTACCGGAAGATATAGTAGAAGGAAGCCGTTTTGAAACTCCTGAAGCAAAAACTAAGAAAAGAGGGAGTAGAACAGTTATCAAAAATTTCTCAAGTATCGCTAAAAAGTTTAACAGAGAAGAAAAACACTTCTCAAAGTTTTTGATGAAAGAACTTGGAACAGCAGGCCACGTAGATGGTTCAGAACTGGTTTTACAAGGTAATTTTAGAAGAGGAATTATAAACTCCAAGATCAGTAATTACTGCGAAAGTTATGTTATCTGTAAAGAATGTAACAAGCCCGATACAAGGATTCAGAAAGAAAAAGGAGTTACAATGTTGAAATGTGAGGCTTGTGGAGCAAGGAGGAGTCTTGAAGAGTGACTCCTAAGTTCTCATTAAATGTTGTTGAAACTGAGAAAGGGAAAGTTGTAGCAGTATGCGACAAAGAGATTTTAGGCCGTTCATTTGAGGAGAAAGGAGTTATTTTAGAAGTATCCGAAAAATTTTTCGGAGGAGGGGAAGCCGGTGAAAAAGAGGTGTTAGAAGCTTTAGGAAACTGTTTTACAGGGAATATTGTCGGTGAAGAAGCTGTTTCTTTGTTAATAGATGAAGGAGTTGTTGAGAAAGGCCAGGCGTTAAAGGTTGAGGGAGTGCCTACTGCCCAGATTTTTTCTGTTTAATTAAAATATCCTTACTTTTAAAGGTTGGATAGTAATTTAGGTTTTATGGATAAGTTTTGCCCGAGGTGTGGAAAAACAGTAGAGAAAGTTTTCGGTAAGAACAACGTGTGTACCGACTGTTTTAGAGAGACTGAAGACTTTGTTGAAGTACCTGAAGAAGTGAGGTTTGTTCAGTGCTCTGTTTGCGGTAATTATCGGATAAAAAATGTTTGGAAAAAGTATGAATCAGATGAAAAAATGGTCTATGATGTGTTAAAACAGTTTGAAAAAGAAGATGTTGAGATGGCTGTTTCATACCAGAGAAGAGGCGAAAGGATTTTTTCAGAACTTATCATGGAAGTTGAAGAAAACGGTGAAACCGTTCGACAGGTTAAGAACATTGTGTTAACACCGGAGAAAAAGCAGTGTAAAAAGTGTTCAAGGGTTCATGGAGGATACTTTGAAGCGATTCTACAGCTTAGAGGGAAGATAAACCAAAACATGTTAGGAGATCTTATGGAGAAAGCCGGTAGAAGAACTTTTAAGGATAAATCAGATTTTGTAAGCAATGTTGAAGAGATACACGGCGGCTACGACATTTATGTAAGTAGTTTAAAGATGGTTAGAGGAATTCTAGAAGATCTTAAAAAAGATTTTAATGTTGAAGAGAACTGGTCGAGAGAGATTGTTGGGAGAAGTGACGGCGAGGAAGTGTATAGAACGGTTGTATCGGCTAGGGTATTCGAGTAGTTGGTTAAAGTTAAAAAGGTTTTAACCAAATTTAAGAGGTGTATTATGTCTAACGAAAATGGAGAAGAAGGAATTGGAAGGGTAAGAACGCCTTCTGACGGAGAACATTTAGCAGTAGTACTTAATAAAATGGGTTACGGACGTCTAAAGCTGTACTGTACAGACGGAAAAGAAAGACTGGGAAGGATTCCTGGTTCAAAGAGAAGAAGAATGTGGATAGACGTTGATGATGTAGTCCTTATCGAGCCATGGGATATTCAGGGCGATGAGAAATGTGATGTTATATGGCATTACTCGAACGCTCAGAAAGACTGGTTAGAGAATAAAGGATTTTTGGACGACTTGAAACAGTTCCTATAAATTAAACTGTTTTTTCTAAACCTTTGTTAAACCACGGCTGTCAAGAAAATGCTAGAGGAGATGTTATGAAAGTTTTATCTATACCTGAGGAGAGAGTAGGAGTTTTAATAGGCGAGAAAGGCGAAACCTTGGAAGAAGTTAGAGAACTTCTTCAAGCAGAAATAAATGTCAATGGTAATGAGGTTGAAATAATTTCTGAAGATCCTTTAGAAGAGCTTAGAGCCTATAATATTGTTAAAGCGATAGGGAGGGGTTTCAGCCCTAAAAGAGCTTTCAGACTGCTTGAAAGGAACTCTTCTATAGCCGTAATAAATATCTCAGAATTTACTGATTCTGATAGCGATTACAGCCGTTTAAAGGGTAGAGTAATCGGTAAAAAAGGTATGGCAAAAGATAAGATAGAAAGTGTTACGGATACAGAAGTTCAGGTTTATGGAAGCACTGTTTCAGTTTTAGGACCTATGAAAGGTGTGGAAATAGCAAAGAAATCTGTTGAAATGCTGTTAAACGGTAGTTCACACGGTAATGTTTACCGATTTTTAGAAAACAATATTGAAAAAGTTTTATGAGAGGATTAAGTTATGAGCGAACAACATAGAGAGATATCTGTAGCTGAGTTTTTCGAGAAGAACAGGCATCTACTAGGTTTTAACAATCCACAAAAAGCTATTATTACTTGTGTTAAAGAAGCAGTGGACAACAGCCTAGACGCTTGTGAAGCAGAACGTATTCTCCCGGAAATTCATGTTACGATCGAAGAGGCAGGTAAAAACCTTAGATTCCAGATAAAAGATAATGCGGTAGGAATTTCTAAAGAAATTCTTCCGAACATTTTCGGAAAACTTTTGTACGGATCAAAGTTTCACAGGCTACAGCAGAGCCGTGGACAGCAAGGAATAGGTATCTCGGCCTCAGGACTCTATGCGCAGCTTACAACAGGAAATCCTGTTAAAGTGTACTCCAAAAAGAAAGGGAGTGACACAACACACATGTTTAAAGTACGGATCGACACCCAGAAGAACGAACCGGAGATTATAGAGGATAGGGTAGTCGATGATTATGAGTTCGAACACGGAACCTCCATTGAAATGGAGATAGAAGGACGTTATACAAAGGGACACCACTCTGTAAGGAACTACCTTAAACACACAGCCATTATGAACCCTTACGCAAGGATAGTTCTGAACGAGCCTGATGGAAATACTATAGAGTTCCCAAGAGTTTCAAAAACTCTTCCAAAAATACCTAAAGAAATTAAACCTCATCCGCACGGAGTAGAGCTAGGAGTTTTAATGAGGATGCTTAGTAACTCGAACTCAAGAACAGTTAACAGCTTTCTACAGTCAGAGTTCACAAGAGTCGGTAAAACGTCCGCAGAAAAAATAGTTGAAAAAGCAGGGCTTTCAGGAAAAGAGAGACCTGTATCACTTGAAAAATCAGATATTAGAGAGCTCTTATCAGCTATGCAGAATACTAAGTTACAAAACCCTCCTACAAGCTGTCTATCCCCTATCGGAGAAGATCTTATGAGAGAAGGACTTAAGAAAGAGCTTAACCCTGACTTCGTTGCTTCAGTTACAAGATCTCCATCCGTTTACAGAGGAAATCCTTACCAGATAGAAGCTGCTATCGCTTACGGAGGGGACATAGATGCTGACGGTACTTTTGATGCTTTAAGGTTCGCAAACAAAGTACCTCTACTTTACAAAAGATCAAGCTGCGCAGCGACTAAAGCTATTAAAGAAACAGATTGGTCCAGATACGGCCTTTCTCAAACAGGCAGCAGCCCTAAAGGACCTGTAGTCATACTTGTGCATATGGCATCGGTCTGGGTACCTTTCACATCAGAAGGAAAAGAAGCTATTGCACAGTATCCGGAAATTATCAAAGAGATGAAACTTGCTGTACAGGAAGTCGGAAGAAAGCTGAAAAGATATCTGAGTAAGAAGAGAAAGAAGAAGGTTTTAGCTAAGAAAAGAAGAAAGCTTTCCTCTTACGGAGCAGCTATGACTCCAGCGCTTGAAAAACTTACAGGAGAGGATCAGGATGAGATTAGAGGAGTACTAATGGAGACGCTGAAGAAAAAGTATGGAGGAATAAACGGAGAGCTTGAAGAAGGAGGTGGTAAGTAATGCCAAGATTAAAAGAAGACGAAGAGACGTTAAGACGGTTAGAAAGACTAGGTAAACAGGTTGTAGAAAGGATTAGAGAAGGAGACAACCCTTACTTTGAAAGACCTGTTAGAAGCCGTTCAAACGTTGTTTTCAACGAAGAAGAAGGCCTTCTAGATCTAGGCGACTCCAAGTCCAAGAGGTACTTCATGAACATAGGACATGCTAGAAAGTTTATGCAGTCGATGCTGGTAGCATCAAAGTGTAAAGAACTGATAGAGGAAGAAAGAACAGCATCGATCAGAGAGCTGTACTACCAGCTGAAACACACAATCCCTGGACTGGATGAGAACACATTAGAAGACCAGGACGAATCTAACCCTGTAATTGTTGACCTAGAAACTGCTTTAGACTCTCTTAGAGAACATCTACACCTTATCGCTGAGCCTAAAGGAAGGCTTTTCGGACCGATCACTATAGAAGACGAAGGAGATCAGATCAACTGTTTGAAGCTAGGTAAGTCCGGTCTAGGAATTCCTTCGATGGTTGACGACTACAAGTTTGTTGAACACAACGCAGACTATGTCTTAGTGGTAGAGACTTCCGCGATGGCAGCTCGACTAGTTGAAGAAAACTTCCACAAAGACCAGAACGCAATAATTGTTTCAGCAGGAGGACAGCCTTCAAGAGGAGTCAGAAGATTAACAAACATTTTACACAACAGATTAGACCTTCCGGTATACGTCTTTACTGACGGAGACCCATACGGATACTACATTTATTCAGTTCTTACAGCAGGTTCAATGAACCTTGCTTTTGAGTCAAACAGGTTAGCCACTCCTGAAGCAAACCTTGTAGGTATGACAATGGCAGATATAGAGAATTATGGTCTTGAGAAAGTTACAGAAAAGCTGAAAGGAAAGCATCCTGATGAATCAGGAGGACCTACAAAGGACTACAAAAGAGCTGTAGAGCTAATGGATTATGAGTGGTTTAAACATAAGGAATGGCAGAAAGAACTACAGACAATGATTGATGAAGGAGTAAGGGTTGAACAGCAGGCTCTAGCAACTAACAATCTACAGTTTGTAGCAGATACATACCTGCCTGAGAAAATCAATAGCGGAAAGTACCTCCCATAAGGCTTTGAAGGGATTTAATATCTTTCCCACCTTGTTTTTTCTCTTTTTCTTTAAGTTTTTTTAACCTCGGTTCTAAACCTTAAACATGGAAACGAAAAAAGGTTTTTCTATCGATAAAAAAGGCGTTGTAAAAGCAGAAAGGATTGGAGACGGCGTTGAAGTCGAGCTAACCTGGGGAAAAGTCGATGATCCTGAAGCAGGAGATTATCAGGAAACACTAGGTATAGAAGATGGTTCTTGGATAGAGAATGGCGAGGATAAAAAAGGAACCTTTTTCATCTACGAGATTAAAGGAGAGAAATACAAGATTTACCAGAAAGACTTGAATCTGTGAAAAACAGATATTTAAAGTCTAATGGTCAAAAAGAAAGTTAGTAAAGTAACTGGGACTGTAGCTTAGCCTGGGAGAGCGCGAGACTGAAGATCTCGTTGTCCCCGGTTCAAATCCGGGCAGTCCCATACAGTTCTTAACAAGTATTTACTAGATATTTCCTTCATTAGTATAGGCATAACACTGTTATACCAGGGTATAACGCCGTTATACTAATTTTTTATATGACCGTAACGTTTATTACTGGCAACGCTTAATTACTCTAAGGAGTTTATTTCTTCTTTCTGATTAATTTATTCCATCATTTAGGGAGGTATGGTGAGAAAATGAATGTAACAGTGTCTTTAGGAGGTTCTGTAGTATCTGAAAACATTGAAGAGCTAGATTTCATCGTTGATCAGATAAGAGATATAGCTGAGAGGTGTGAAAAAGTTGTTGTTGTGGTTGGTGCTGGTAGTTTAAAGAAATACATAGGTTACTGTGACCAAAAATGTACTAACTCTGAGCTTGACTCTGTCGGTATAAGGGCTACTAGGCTGAACGCTTCTGTTCTAAGATCTTATTTCGACGGTGCTTGCGGTTTTATTCCTTCTAGTTTTAGAGAATTGAACAAGGCTCTTGAAAGCTCTGACCTAATCTTTATGGGAGGTACTGAGCCCGGCCATTCTACTGATGGCGTATCTGCTATTGCTGCTGAAACTATTGGAGCCGATGTAATGGTTGATGCTACTGATGTGGACGGCGTACTATTAGAGGAAGATTCGGAGGAGTCTGCTGATGTGATGACTTACTCTGAAGTTTTTGAACACATTTTTTCAAGTTCTTCGGATCCCGGAAGCTACAGCCTTATTGATAGAACTGCTAAAAATGTTTTGGAAAGGTCTGATATTGACTGTGTAGTTGTGAACGGTAATAAAAGAGATGAAATACTTAGAGCAGTCTTTGGAGGTCACTCCGGTACTTTGTTAACTACTGAAGGATAACTACCTCTTCTTTTATTTCTTTTTCGAAAAAGTTTTAAAGAATGTTTACGGTACTTTTTTAGGTTCTAATAGTTTTGTTTAGGTGGTTTAATATTAAAGAGGTGTACTTGGTTTCAACGATCATGGATGAGCTTAAAAAAGCTCCTGGACAAGTTGAAAAAGTTAAGGTAGGAGTTTTGAAAGGTTTTGTTGATACTGAGCGCTGTTCTACTATGTTTAGAAGGTTTAGTGAAGGAACATTTTTTGAAGGTGTTTCTCTCGACTTTGAGGAGGTTGAAAGAGTTAGGTGTGGCTGTGGAGCTCCTAAAAAGGTTGATGGATCTTCTAAAAATTTGAGGTGTGGTAGGTGTGGTGATGTAGTTCACAGAAGTAAGACCGGTATGGATTTTCTTGAGTTCCACTGAGGTGTATACATAAAATGTTTTTTTACAAATGGTTCTTTAATGGATTTTGATTACGCTGATGTTATACTTGTGAGGTTTGGAGAGATAAGTCTGAAGAGCAGTAATATTAGGAACAGGATGATTAATAGGCTTTGTAAAAATATTAATGCTGTTCTTGAACACCGAGGAGTGGAGGGAGAGGTCTACAATAAGTGGAGCCGGGTTTTTATCGAAGATTTTGAGGATAGCGGTAAAGTTGTTGATGCGGTTTCTAAGGTGCCGGGCGTTGTTTCAGTAAGTCCTTGTAAAGTTGTAAATCCTAAAATCGAGGAAATGTCTTCAGGCTTGACGGATATTGCTGAAGAAGTTTTTTCAGGAGGTTCTTTCGGTGTTGATGCTAGTAGAGCAGGCGATAAATCTGTTCACAGCTTTACTTCTCAAGATATAGGTCGGGAAGCTGGTTCGGCTATCTACAAATCTTTTGATTCGGTTGAAGTGGACTTAGAAAGTCCTGATCAGTGGTTTTACGTTGAGTGTAGAAGGAACGAGGCATACCTTTATGCTGAGAAAAAACAGGGGCCTGGAGGTCTTCCTGTTGGTTGTGAAGGGAAAGCTGTTGCTTTGATAAGCGGCGGACATGATTCCCCTGTTGCTGCTTACCGGATGATGTGCCGAGGATGTGAGATAATTCCTGTATACATTTCTTTAGGTGAGTACTCTAGTGTAGCTCATGAAATACGTGCTAAGAAAACTGTTGAGGAATTAAAAAAGTTTTATCCTAACGGTGACTGGGATTTAAGAGTGGTTGACGGCGGTGACGCTGCTGAACTGTTGATGGATGAGCTTAAAAACACTAGAATGGTTTCTCTAAGAAGGTTCATGTTTAAAGCTGCTGAAACTGTTGCGAAGGAGGAAGGTGCTAGAGGAATTGTTACGGGAGAGTCTATCGGTCAGAAATCCTCTCAGACGCTTGGTAATTTAGATGTTAGCTCTAGAACTGTGGATGTTCCTGTTCTACGCCCTTTACTTACTTTTGATAAGGATGAGATTGTTGAGATGGCTCGTGATATAGGTACTTTCAACGGATCGAAAATCGATGCAGGGTGTACAAATGTTGCTCCTAACCGTCCTGAAACTTCTGGTGATGGTAAAAGGGTTCTGGATTTGGAGCCTGATAAGTTGCTGGAGATAGCTGTTGAAGCGGGTAAAGGGGCTGTGGTGAGGTAGTATGGATAATTTGGAAAAGTACCGTGAAGCTGTTTTAGACCATTTTGAGAATCCTAAGAACTCTGGTTTGCTTGATAATTATGATTTTTATGGTAAAGGAGAGAATAAATCGTGTAACGATACTGTTGAAATCACTTTAAAATTTGTTAATAGGGTTGTCGAGGATGTCGGGGTTAAATCGGATGGCTGTGTAATTTCTAGATCCTTTTCTTCTTTTTTCAGTGAGGCGGTTAAAGGTTTGTCTAGGAAGGAGTTAAAGGAGTTAGATGAAAAAGGTTTTTTTGAATTAATAGGGTTTAAACCAAGAGAATCAAGGCTTAAATGCGCTCTAACTTGTTTTTATGCTGTTGAAAACATTTAGAAATTTTAAGATGGTTTTGGTATTTTATCAGCGTATATTTTTTCTTCTATGTCATTGATTTCATCTAGAATCTTGTTATAGGTCTTTGTAAGGCTTTCTTGGTATTTTTTTGTGTCTAATGACCCTGTTTTGTCTAGGATATCTTCTTTTTCCATGTAGTCTATCCTAAGTTTTTCAACTTCTTTTAGAAACTTTTCCTGGTCGTCCGGGAAGAAGTTTTCTTCTGCGTACTCCTGTATCGCTACTTCGTAACTGAAATTCTTGTTTGTGAGGTATGCTTCTACATCTAAAGACCCTGTTTTATCGAAAATATTTGTTTTTTCAAGGTACTCTACTGCTTTTCTTTCTATCTCTTCTTTTACTGAACTTTCTGAACCCGTTCCCATGTTTGTTAGGTAGGGGTGACAACTTTTTATTGTTTTTGTTTTAAACCATTTTAACTCTGGATAACAAAACTAAAAAGTATGGAGGCTGTAAAAATTTTACCTTTTTTATTGGCGTTTTTAGTGGCTGCTTCTGTATTAATTTTGATCCCGTCTTCTTTCGACTTTGAGGTGAATGTTGAAGAAGAGTTCACGTTCTTTGTAGAGGATTCTGAGATGTACATTGACTGGGGTGATGGATCTGAAACCTCTTTCAACGGTACAGGGTATTTAACCCATAGTTACAATGAATCCGGAAAGTATAACATCTCTATCGAAGGAGAGGCTGAACGGATTTCCTTTTATGGCGAGGGAGAAAATAGTGGCGAGGGAACTCCTGAAAAGTTAACAGATGTTTTAACAGATCTCCCTAGTTCTTTTGGTGTGAAAAGCACAAAATACATGTATAGAAATGTGGATTTTGAAGGCTTCGATTTTGCTGGTCTTAATGGTCTGTCGTCTTTAGAGGATATGAGCGGTACTTTTATGGGTTCGTCTTTTAACGGAAGTTTATCCGAAGTTGATGTTTCTAATGTGGAAAGTATGGCTAGCATGTTTTCCGGTGCTGAAAAGTTTAACCAAGATATTTCTGGCTGGGATGTTTCTAGTGTTGAGGATATGAGTTATATGTTTTCTGGTGCTTCTAGTTTTAACCAGGATGTTTCTGGTTGGGATACCTCTAGTCTTGAAGATATGAGGTTTATGTTCAACCGTGCAACATCTTTTAACCAAGATTTATCCGGTTGGGATGTTTCTAGTGTTGAATCATTTGAAGGAGTTTTTTACTCTGCTGAAAGTTTCAACGGTTCTCTCCAGGGATGGGATACAGAGGGAGCTACTTCAACAGGATACATGTTTTCCGGTGCTGAGAGTTTTAACAGAGATATTTCTGGCTGGGATGTTTCTAGTGTTGAGGATATGAGCTCTATGTTTTCCGGTGCTGAAAGCTTTGGCCAAGATCTCTCTGAGTGGGATGTCTCTAATGTAAGGAGTATGCAAGGAATGTTTTTAGGGTCGGGTATGAGCTACAGTCTCTCTGAATGGGAGGTTGGTAGTGTTACGTCTTGTTATAACTTTTATGAAGGTTCAAGTATTGGTGAGGAAGAATTACCGGATTTTGTAAACTGTTTCCCAACTAATTTATAGAAAATGAGGTATGGTGATGGATGTTCCAAAGTATGTAGAGAACTTTTTGTTTAAAAGAAAGTTGGAGTTTTTTGGTCTTTTATTTGTAGTTTTTGTATTAGCTAAAAAGGTTGTGAGGCCTTTTCTTAATTCAAACATCTTTTTTAGAGATATGTTAGGCCATTTTTTCGCATCATGGTACCAGAAAAATTACATATTCCCTGAGATTTTTGGATGGAATCCTTATTTCTTCGGAGGATATATGCAGAACAGGTTTTATCCGCCTTTATTTTCTTATTTATCTGCTTTTTTTGGTAATTTTATTGGGTTAGAAACAGCGTTCAAGTTTTTAATTGTGTTTTCTGTCCTTTTAATCCCCTTTTCTGCTTATTTTCTATGTAGAAAGATTGGTTTTGACATAAAAGAGTCTTTGATAAGTGTTTTCTTAATCGTTTCTACTCTTTTTATGTTCTCACGCCTAGATATGGGAGGAACTTTCCATGGAGCTTTTGAGACAGGTCTTGTAACAAGTCTTTTTGCACTACCTTTCCTACTTTTTTACTTTTCAATACTTTTTAGCGGCGAAGAAAGACCTATTTTACTAACTTTGTTGTTTTCTACTGTACTTTTATCACATCCTTATATGGCGATTGTTGCAGCAATAGGATGGTTATCAGTTGTTTTTTGTCGTTACTTTGAGGATCAAAGAACTGTTTTTTTGGTAAAACACATTATTTTATCCGCATTATTAACTGCTTTTTGGACAGTTCCATTTCTCCTAAATATTGAAGGATTTAGTATAGGAGGTTTTGGAACAGATTTCGCAGGTTTTTATCTGCTTGATAAACTTCCTTTAATAATTTGGACAGGTTTATTTGGTTTTTTAGGGTATAATTATTTTTCTAAGAAAAAAGTCTTCTCTTATTTATCCACTTTCCTAGCTTTTCTAACATTTTTTATGTTTTTAGGAAGTAGGTACGCTTCTTTAAGGGTTTATAGGTTCGGTCTGTTCTTCTACATGTTTTTACCGTTATTGTTTTTGTCTTTCTTCAAGCTAACAAACTTTTCAAAAAATATTTTTCTTGTTTTAACAGGTTTGGCCCTTATCTTTTCTCCATCTATAGCTTTTAATCAGCGAGGAAACATAGGTTTTGAGATAGACGATGTAGGCGAAGGAAGAATTTTAGTGGCTGCTAGTTCTAACTCTCAGCCAACTTCTTTGTTTTACCACCATGCTGTTCCAATGGTGTCAGGTAACCCAGGGGTTAAAGGCCTTTTTGTTGAGTCAAGTCCTAACGCACCATATTTCCAGGCCTTAGAGGGTTTTGTTGAACCGGACACATTTCTGTGGGCTAACCGCCCTAGTAGAAGGAGTAGTAGATCTCCTGAAAACTTGTCGGATTATCTAAACTTTTTTGGCGTAAATTATGTTTTCCATGATTCAGAAGATTTTTTGGAAGATTTGAATAAATTTGAGGAGATTGATATACAGTATTATGATGGGGAGTTTAGTCTATACTCTGTTGGAAATACTTCCTATGTTGAGGTTTTTGAAGGAGAGATGTCAAGTGTTGAAAGCGAATTATGGGCGGATGAAGTAGATAACTGGTTTTATGAAGGTGATTTTTCTAAGCTTTTAGTGGAGGAGAATTTTAAAGGAGATTCAGAAAACTTTGTTGGCGGGGACGTAAATGTATTAGAGGTTTCTGATTCACAGGATTTTTGGAGGGTTGAAACAGAGTTTGAGGAGGATAAACCGATTCTGTTTAAGGTAAGTTATGATAGTGGCTGGAAAGCTTATTCTGAGGAAGGGAGTTTAGACGTCTATAGAGCTTCTCCAAACTTTGTTTTGGTAAAGGGTTCTGGAGAAATAATTTTAGAGCATTTTCGTAACTTTTCTGATTATCTTGGGATTTTTATTAGCGTTTTAGGGTTTTTAATTATGTTGTTGTTCTTTTTTAGAAATTGATTATGGTTTTTTAAGAGGCACAGTATCTATAAAAAAGTTTGTGCATCAAAGTTGAACGAGACAACACAAGGTGTTTTTATGGATAATAAATCATTTTTTACAAATTTTCTTGAAAAAGTAGGAGGTTTTTCCTCTAAAAACTCTAAGCTAGTAATTTTGGCCTCTATAATGGTAGTTTTAACTTCTTTAATCGGTGTTTCGCAGGTAAGCATGAGTATGGGCATGGATCTTTACATTGATGAAGATTCACAGATAAATGAGGATTGGCAAAGGCTTCAAAGCGAGTTTGGAAAAGGTAATGAGGTTTTTATTGTTTTGGATACTAAGGAAAAAGAAATCTATGATCCTGATGTTATGGAGGATATAGAAACATTTTCTGAGGAACTTTATTCTACAGAACTTTTTACTTTTGTTACAACGCCTGCTCATCCGGTTAAATCTGGGCCAGGCCAAGGAAATCTTCTTAATACGACTGAAGAAAATTATTGGTCTGTATCTGCTACTATGGATAATCATAGAACTGCTAATGAAATGATCAATTCTCTTATTCCGGACAACAATACCGGGGTAGTAATTGCTCAGTACGGAAACATTGATTTAGAGGAGTATGATGATTCTTTTTTCGGCTTTCTTCCTGTTACTGAGGAGGAAGTTGTCAAAGAAGAAGTCGATAATATTTTGGAAAACAAAGATTTTTCGACCTTTGATACAACTGTTACTGGAGCTCCTGTATTTGAGAACGCAGCTTTTGGACTGATGCTTCCTGAGATGGTAGGACTGTTTGGCTATGCTTTTTTAATCATAGTTGGACTTGTATTTTTGATCATGCATAGAAAGGTGGAGAGTAAATTTAATGTATTTCTACCTTTTATAACTACTATATCGACGCTTATACTGATGGTAGGGTTTATGGGCGTTGTAGGCTATGAATTTAATGCTATAATGCTTGGAGTTATGCCAATATCTCTTGGATTAGGTATTGATTATAGCCTACAAATACAGACAAGGTTTTTAGAGGAGAAAAGTAATGGTAAATCGAGCCTAGAAGCTTCAAGAAGATCTGTAAAGTATACAGGAAAGGCTTTAGCATTCGCAATGGGGACAACTTTGATAGGTCTAGGTTCTCTATTAATCTCTGATGTGCCTCCGGTTCGACAGTTCGGTGCTACTGCAGGATTTTCTATCTTTGTAGCTATGGTTTTCTCAGTAACCTTTCTAATTGCGTTATTAACAGTTTTCGATAAAGGAGGTGTTGTTAGGTTTGAAGAAGCTAAGTCTAAAAGTTTTATCGAAAAAGCCACTTGCTGTGTTTCAGAAAAAGTCTGTGGTAGTAGAAAATTTGTTTTACTAGTTACCGTTTTAGCATTAACTTTAGGAGCTTTTGCTTATCCTAACGTATCTAATACACAAGAAATGTTGGATTACTGGCCGGATATACAGGAAAGACAAGATATTAGGGATTTAGAGTCTACTGTAGACAGTCCGAACATTGTTCAAACCTTCGTTGAGTTTGAAGAGAATGCTTACACTCCAGAAAAATTCCGTGAAGTAGAAAAGTTTGAAGAAGAAGCTGAGAACTTGAAGCATGTCAACACGGTTTTAAGTCCGGTAAGGGCTTTGGAAATGGGAGGACATGAAGTTCCTGATGAACAAGCTACTTTAGATGAGTTGTTAGAAGATGAAAGATCTGTTGACCGGCCTCCTGTGTTAGGAAAAGAATTTTCTGAAGTATATCCGGAAACTGTTCTTGTACAGCTTTTTGTTGAGGATATAGAAGGAAAACCTGTTAGAGAGCTTATAGACAGCATTTACGATGTTGGTGAAGAAGAGTTAGAAAATAGCGAATTACGGGTAACAGGTAAGCCTGTACTTAACAGGAACGTTATAGAAAATGTTACGTCAGGTTTGACTGAAATGACGCTTCTGAGCTTTGGACTTGTATTTGTATTTTTAGCTTTCGCTATAAAATCTTTTAAGTACTCTGGCATCCTCTTAGGCAGTGTATCTGTTTCAGCTGTCTTGATGGTTGCTGCATCTATGTACTTGTTCAATGTACCATGGAATCCTTTAACGGTGACTGTAGCTTCAATCATATTAGGTGTAGGAGTGGATTATGGAGTCCATGTTTATGAAAGATTTTTAGAGGAGAAAGAAAATACTGAATCAAGTGAAGAAGCTATTAAAACTGCTTTAACTAAAAAAGCTAGGCCTATACTCGGTTCTGGCCTTACAACAATGTTTGGATTCGGAGTACTACTCTTCTCCGACTTCCCTGTTTTAGCTAACTTTGGAAAAGCTATACTGTTTGCTATGGCTTTCTCAATAATAGCTACATTTGTTGTATTACCTTCGGTAATTCTAGTATTTGATAGCTAAGAAAGGTTAGGAGGTTTTTAAACCTCTTTACCTACTAAAAAATTTTGTAGGATCGTGGTACCTGAGTTTATCTAAAGGGTTCTCAACCTCTTTATCAGATATAACGGTTCTAAGCTTACCTCCTGGGGTATAGGCAGGTTTTTCCGATTTTTCTACAAAAACATTTTTAAGTCCTAGAAGGTTTCTAAGGCGGTATTTGATAATTTTAACTGTTTCTTCGCTTATAGTGTGGTTAGGTAAAATCTTTAATGTCATCTTGTCCTTTTTAACATATAGATGGTGTGTAAGAACTTCTTTAAGATCTGCTAAACTGTCTAAAAGAATGTCGGGACAAATTAATTCGTTATCTGAAACCGGTATAAGAGTGTTTAACGTTCCTCTGATTTCGCCCACTCTATCAAATGTTGTTTTACATCTGCATTTTTCTCTCTGAACTGCTAAATCATAGTTTTTATAACGCAAAATAGGGTTGGCTTCGTTTATAAGAGAGGTGTATGTTAAAAAACCGGTTTTACCTGTTTTTTGTCTTTTATTTTGTTGGTTCAGTACTTCTAATATAGTGGTATCGCTTTCAACATGGAATCCTTTCTCTTTACAGCTCCAACCTACATGGTGGGTTTCAGCAGTCCCTAAAATATTGGTTACACCTCCTTGGAAAACACCGGAAATTTCTTCTTCCATTTTTGGGGTTAATATTTCGCCTATACAGAAAGATCTAGTATTAGGGAACTTTTTATCCGGATACTTTTGTTTAAAACGTTTTGAAACTGCTAAAAGCACTCTTGGAAAGTAAAAAAGGTTTTTTGGTTCTTTTTTGGCTATTATTTCAACTTGATTATCTATGCTTGTTTTAAACGGTATTCTAGTTCTTGGAAATGCTTTTTTACCTATAAAACTTCTTTTTGGAAACTCTCTCCAGTAATGGAGCTGGGTTTCTCCTAAGTTATATCCGTATTCAAATAAGTTTCTAAAGTAAGTTGAGGTCTTCCACTCATATGATTCAGTGGTGAA
>JALDAI010000049.1 GCA_022729285.1 Candidatus Nanoanaerosalina archaeon | reverse complement strand
TGAATACGCGATAGTCTTAGACTTTTTGGCGCACGGAAAAGCTGGAGGAAAAGAAGATAGATTAGTTCAGGCTATCGGAGAGAAAAACTTTAACTTACTAGAAATGGTTGCAAGAGAAGGAACTCACCCTAAATCCGGTGAAAAGGTCTACATCGGTGATGGAGACCGTGAAAAAATCGAGTTTATCAAGGGAAGAGTTACTCTTAAAGACCTTACAAGCAATGCTTCAACAGAGCTTGATTACATCCTAGAAGATCTTATCGATGAAAATCAGGAGAAGTTCCTAAAATTCTTTAACAAAAGTGGTCCTATCAGCACTAGACAACATAGTTTAGAGCTTTTACCGAATGTCGGTAAGAAGCATATGTGGAAAATCATTGAGCAGAGAGATATTAACAGCTTTGAAAGCTTTGAAGACTTGAAAGAACGAGTTTCCCTGCTACCCGACCCTAAGAAACTGATTATTAAAAGGCTGAAAAAAGAGCTTAAAGGAGGCTGTAAGAGGTACATCTTTACCTCTCCTCCGAGAAATGAAGACAGAAACAAGAGAATCAGGTATGAGTAGAGAACTGTTAGAAAAACACGGTTTACAGCCTAAAAAAGAGCTTGGTCAAAACTTCCTTTCGGACAGTAAAGTTCTTGAAAAAGAGGTTGAAACCTGTGAGGTCGGTCCTGAAGACACCGTTCTTGAGATAGGAGGCGGTACAGGAAACCTCACCCAAAAAATTCTTGACAAATCCGATAAAGTTGTCTGTATAGAGCCTGATGAAAGGCTTGTAAAAGTTTTAAAGAACCGTTTTGAAGAGGAGATAAGCCAAGGCCGTTTACAGGTTTTAGAGGATACTTTCTCAAACGTGAAAGACAGTTTAAAAGGAGTAGATAAGTGTGTTTCAAACCCTCCTTACTATATCTCCCAGGAAGTAATCGAGTACTTAGGAAGTAAAGGGATTTTATCGGTTTTAATCCTTCAGAAAGAGTTTGTGGACAAGGTTGTTGCTAAACCAGGGTCTACTGAGTACACTTTTTTCTCTCTGTTAACCAACTACTACTTTATACCTGTTTTTGTTGAAAAAGTTGGTAATCACAAGTTTACTCCGTCGCCTAAAATCGACTCTGCTATAATAAAGCTGTTCCCTAGAAAAAAGAAGTTCGGAGTTAAAGACGATGAATGGATGTTAAAAGTTGGTAAAGTTCTTTTCAACAACAAGATGAAGAAGGTCCGTAACTCTTTGGTGGATGGGAGACATATTTTAGAAGTTTCTAAAGATAAGATAAAAGGTTTAAGGGATGAAGTGCCATACAGTAATGAAAGGGTTGTCAACTTAGATGTGAAAAAAGTTGCCGACATAAGTAAGACGCTGAGGAGTATTTTATGAGCACTTGTAAACACTGCGGCAGTAAGTTGGAGACTGAGAAAGAAGTAGAACGAGGTATCTGCCACAACTGTCTTAAAAGAGGTTTCAACAAGTTAAGCGATGTTCTAAGGAAGCTTAGGAAAAAACACGGCGGTTTTTAGTGGGCAGCCTTTATTTTTGAGGGAGGGGATTAAAAAATGGTTAACTGGATATTTGTAACAGGAGGAGTTCTTTCAGGACTTGGAAAAGGCCTGACATCAGCATCGATAGCTAAACTTTTGCAGAGCAGAGGGTACAAAGTAACACCTATAAAGTGTGACGGATACTTGAACGTGGATCCGGGAACTATGAACCCTGTGGAACACGGAGAAGTTTTTGTACAGTCCGACGGCGGCGAGGTCGACATGGATTTCGGCCATTATGAACGTTTTCTAAACATTAAGACAAAGTTTAAGTGGAACTTAACTTCTGGAAAAGTTTTCAAAGAAGTAATTGAGAAAGAGAGGGAAGGAGAGTTTCTAGGGCAAACAGTTCAGATGATACCTCATGTAACGGACGAGGTTAAGAAACGTTTAAGAAATATTGCGGAAGAGGAAGGTTCTGAAATTGTTATTGTTGAGATAGGAGGCACTGTTGGAGACATGGAGAACCAGTTGTTCTTAGAAGCTACTAGACAGATGGAAAGTGAAGAGAACTCCATCCACATTCATTTAACACTTGTCCCTTACCTTGAAACTGTTGGAGAACAGAAAACTAAGCCTACACAGCACTCTGTAAAGGAGTTAAGAGAGTTAGGTCTTAAGCCGGATATAATAATTGGTAGAAGTAAGGAAAAGCTTGATGAAAGTACTAAGGAAAAAATAAGCCTGTTCTGTGACGTTGGAAAGGAAAACGTGGTCTCCAACCCTGATATAAACAATATTTACAAGCTCCCTCTGATAATGAAGGAAGAAGGCATCGATGAACAGGTATCATCGTTGTTAGACCTTGATAACAGTAAAGAATCAGGTATGAGCCGTTGGGAAAAACTTGTGGAAAACCTTGAGAGTCCTGATAAGAAAGTTGAGATAGGTATATGCGGAAAGTATACAGGTATGAACGACTCCTACGCAAGTATCGAAGAGGCTTTAAAACATGCAGGAGCCGGTCTTAAGACCGGTGTGGAAACAGAGCTTATTTCAACGGAAAATATTGATGAACGTATTGAAAAACTAAAGGAAAAAGACGGTATAATCATTCCAGGAGGTTTCGGTACAAGAGGTGTCGATGGAAAAATTAAGGTAGCTGAGTTCTGTAGGGAGAACAAAATCCCATTACTTGGCATATGTTTCGGTATGCAGATGATGGTTGTAGAGTATGCAAGAAATGTTTGCGGATTACAGGACGCGAATTCAACGGAGATAGACGGTGATGCCGGTGAAAAAGTTGTTAAAATCATGGACGGCCAGAAAAGTATTAGCTCTAAAGGAGGTACTATGCGGCTAGGTTCTTACAAGTCTTCTGTAAAAGATGGGACCTACCTACAGGAAATTTATGGAAAAGAGGTCGTAACCGAAAGACATAGGCACAGGTTCGAGGTAAACCCTGAGTACCACTCTGTTTTGGAGGAAAACGGTTTAATCATCTCAGGTACTTCAAAAAACGGTTTATTAGCTGAATTTATCGAGATAGAAGACCATCCTTTCTACATAGGAACCCAGGCCCACCCTGAGTTCAAATCATACTTTGAACGTCCAAACCCTCTCTACAAAGAGTTTTTAAAAGTGTCAGGCAGGGATTAGATCGTTTATGAAGAAAGTTTTTTTCGATAATTTACAGTTTAAAGTACCGGAAAAAGTATACCTCCCTAGAGAGGATTCATTTTTAGCCGGAGAATACCTTCAAAGGATGGATCTCAAAGGTAAAAAGGTGCTTGATCTAGGAACGGGTAGCGGTTTCTTAGGGATTATTGCTTCTAAAAAAGGAGGTATTGTGGACTGTGCTGATCTAAGTCCCTTAGCTCTTGATACAGCTGAATTAAACGCTGAGTTAAATGAGGTGGAGTTAAACGTTTTCAAAACCGATCTTTTCTCAAACATCTCTGAAAAGTACGATGTTATCCTGTTTAATGCGCCTTACCTCCCTGATAAAGTCGATAAAGAGGATTTAGAGTCTTTAACATGGGCCGGTGGAGAGGACGGTAGAGAAGTGTTAGATAAGTTTTTAGAGAAATGTAGCGATTATCTGGAGGAAAAAGGAGTAATTATTTTTGTTCAAAGCTCGCTGACCGGGAGAGACGAAACTTTCAGTAAACTTGAGGAAGAAGGTTTTGATGGAGAAGTTGTTATGGAGGAAAAAGTGGACTGGGAGAATTTGTTGGTTTTTAAAGGTAGTTTAAGAGATTCCAAATTTTAAATAAAAAGGAAGTTAGTGTAGTATTATGAAGAAGAAAGCTTTTGTTTTTTCACTACTTTTTTTTACAGTTGTTTCTTTTGCCTCTGCAGAGATATACTTTGAAGAGGTTAACCGTTTTCCTGAAAGACCTTCTATCGGCTCTCAAGGAGTTATAACTGCTCAACTTGTTCAGACTGTTGGCCAAAGACCTGTTGTACCTATACAAGAAAGCTGTGATCCTGTTTCTTACAGGATTAAAGATGACCAGGGTAACATTGTGGAAGAGGATATGGAGTATGTGGACGGAAGCGACGGTTATTTTTATGGAGAAGTCTTATGGGAAGAAGATATAAGGGAGATAACACTTGTAGGGAACACTGAGGGATGTGAAGCTAATACAGGAGATGTTTCTTACGACTTGATAGGTTTTCCCGAAGGTCTTGGTTATGTAATGACAAGGAATTTGGAAGAGCATTTCAGCCTTGATGATAGCGATGATGAAACTTTGATAAGCGATTATGGATCTACTACAACTGCTCATGGTATAAGAAATATTGAGGATGGTGCTAGAGAGTTTGATGGAAGCGATGACTATATTGAGATACAGGAGACTGCTTTAAACCTTGATTATAGTAGTAGCGGGAGTTACCAGGAGCTAGGTTTAAGTCTGTGGTTCCACCCGGAGGAAATTAGTGAAGGAGTTATATACTCTGATACAGGTATGGATGACGGTCTTCTGTATGGATACGATGTCCATGTTTCTGACAAACTTAGCTTAAGAGTTTTCGATGGATATAATGCTTCAGACGGTTTTGGAGATCATGTTGACGGATTTCTTGATTTAGATGTTGGAACTGTGGACGGGGACAAATGGAACCATGGTTACATAGGTTTTAGAGAAGGCACCAACCATATTGACATGTTTGGTTATTTGAACGGTGAAAATAATACTTTAGATTCAAGAGATGTTAATTCAGGAGTTACTTTCGCAACTAATGAGGAGAACGCGTTTATAGGATCTAACCCTGTCTTAAAAGAAGGTATACAGGAGTTCGATGAAGACTTTGATGGTTCGGACATAGACTTTAAAGGGTATATCGACGATGTACGTTTTTACTCTGAAAACATAGGTTTCCAAAATGCAGAGGAAATAACAGATAAAGGATTTTCATACTTCTACTCTTCAGAGATCACTGCTTACAACGGGAGCTTCCATGAAAAAGATGAAGATCTTGAAGCTGAATTAGGAGGGTATATGGAGTCTGAGGCATCTCATATATTCACGGACGATAGCCTTGATCCTCAGTGGGAACACTTAGATTATACAGGAGAGTCTATTGGTTCAGGCACAACTTTTGAAGTTCCTGAAGGGAATACAACATTATACATAGCCGAGTTTTCGGACGATTACCACCAGAACAATATTTTCGGACATGCAGGGAGAGAGGGTTCAGCAGTTCCTATAGAAGTTGAGAGAAGCTTGGAAGGGGATTTAAGCTTGTCTAATGAGGATGGTAAGTGTAATGAAAATGTTACCGTTTGTGAAAAAGGAGCTGAAATACTTGTGACAGTTGAAGAAACTATCAATACTGCGGAAAATGTGGAAGGCCGAATATTACTTGAAGATGGATATAAAAGTTTTGAAGAGTTTGAACGTGCTAACAACAGTTTCTGGGAGTCCAAGTTTAGAGTTCCAAAAGGTTTTGAACAGGAGAATCTTGAAATAGAAGTTGAGATGGAGGAAGAAAAGTCTAACGCGGTATTAGAAGAGGAAATAGAGATCAATTCTTACGATGTTTTTGTTGAGACGGATTACAGTGAACGTTCGCCTGGAAGAGATATAACCTTCCAATTAAAGCCTAGAACTCCTTTTAGCTCGGAAATATACCCTGTTTCAAACATATCGGAGTTTAACATACAGCTAGATAGGTTAGACGAGATAGAAGAAATGTCGGTTGAAGATGTTGGAAATTATACTGATGAGATGGAGGGTAGAATAGATTACACTTACAACATACCTGTCGAGATGGATGACGGCTCAACGGTTGAGAGCGGAGAAGTT
>JALDAI010000093.1 GCA_022729285.1 Candidatus Nanoanaerosalina archaeon | reverse complement strand
TGTAAGGATTAACGAGGACATAAGCTGGGCCTGTCGGAACCCTGTTGGGAACAGAAAAATAATTGAGACTAGGCTGAACTATGTTAACGGGATATATGCAGCCGAAACCAGGGGAGAACCTGATTCACAGATACCTCAGTACATAGCAGACCGGGAGACTGCAAAAGGAGAATATGTGTGTCTGGACTTCGGCGACTATCACTACGGATGTGTGGAGCACAGCTGCGAAATCAACATGACCTATATTGGCACTCCCCTGCCCGGTACAGACATGTACGTTTTAGGTAACAGTGATCAAAGCTTTGACTTTGAACTAACCATAGAAAAAACTGACACGAACCAGGTAACCGTTGAGGCCAGACATCAGCCTTGATCAATCGAAACAGTTCTTAAAAGCATGAAAAACAACCATAGAACATTTTTTCTTAACTACTTATCTGAAATAGGTTTGGTAACCAAAACTGGGTATAACAGTGTTATACTAACCTTCTCTCATGGAACGGAGACACCCCTTTCAAAAATTCAACGAATAAAAAGTAGAAAGTGGCTAAAGCAGGTAGCGGATCGTACCATCTGAACTGGTAGACAGTTTCTTTTCCTTTCAAAAAGTTTTTCCACTCCGAAAAGTACTGGCTCCAGGGAGCGGTACCATGAACTTCTTCACCATAGAAAAAATTCTTTAACACCCATTCAACATCCCTGACAATATGTCTTGTACAAAAACCTGGCTCATAACCTGCATCAGAAATATTCTCCTCCATTAAGTATTCATAACCTATTTTCGGGAGATTTATCCCTGCTTTAACATTAGAACCTAACGTGCCTGTAACTCTTCCATTGTTCTCAATAAAAAAAATCCCTTCTTCATTCACCTTGTACTCAAAGTTAGCAAAACCGGTCCAATTCGCTTCTTCAACCCATTTTTTAGTGGTCTCCAAAATTTTACCATCAAGCTCCTCGATTTTTTTGTAAACCGGAGGGCCTCCATTAATCCCTTGACGTACCCATTCCTGCTGCAAAACACCTAAAACCTCTCCTTCACCACACACAACCACATGAACCTTAGTTTCTCCATCAATATACTCTTGAACCATTAACCGCTCACCTTCAAAACTTTCTATAACCTCAAAAACTTTTTCTTTATCCACAATCTCCACTCCAACACCTCCGGAAGATTCAAGGTTCTTCACAACAATTTTTTCACCAATATTGTCTAAGAACTCTTTAGAAAGATCTTCTTTACTATCAATAAAAACTGTTTCGGGAACTGAAACACCTGCCTTCAGAGCCGTATTAAACATTTCTTCCTTGTTGTACATCAGAGAATGCTTTTCCTTACCAGGGATGATTATATTAGCGTATTTTGAGAGTTCTTCCTTGTTGTCCGATAAAACTTTAGCATAACCTCTTTCACCTTCCAAAACCATGTCATAACTTTTCGATTTTAACACTTCTTTAAGACCTTTTAAATCCTCTTTATCTTTCATAGGGAACTCAATAAACTCTTCAAAACACCTTGAAAACTTCGCTAAGGGATACTCGTCACTTAAAAAGTTGCTTTCAGCATACAAACAGTCCACCTTTAATCCTTCCTCGTAGAAAGCTCTAGCTAAAGAAACAGAGACATCGTTGAGACCTAGTATACCGATCCTACCTTCCATAAAAAACCTCTACTAAAAACTTAATTAAAAATCCTTTAATAAATAATCAATAAGGTGTAATAATTCTAAGACTATTATACTACTTTTTAAAAAACAGGAAGAACAGCCAAAAAAGTAAGGAAGAATTAAATGAGTTTAGAAACCGCCTTCTTAGGATAATTATTAATGAAGCAAATAATAAGCCACATTACAGAAAGCTTTGGGAAAATAAAATAGAGATAAACCATATTAACTCCCTAAAAGACCTACATAAACTTCCTGTAGCGGATAAAGAGAGATTAGGAATCGAGAAATATGCGGAAAAATTTATAGAAAAACACCATATCACCAACCATAGCTCAGGTACAGAATCAGGAGAAGTTTCAAAGTATCCGTTCACCACTGAATCATATGAGTGGAAGACCTCAACTTACTTTAGAAACTTATTTGAATACGGATATAACTTAGGAGAAACCCAGCTCCATTACTGGAGAGAGTTTCCAAAAAGAAGTTTTATAGGTAAAAAAGCATTTCCA
>JALDAI010000025.1 GCA_022729285.1 Candidatus Nanoanaerosalina archaeon | reverse complement strand
GCCTACAACCTTATCTCAAGAGAAAAGCTTAAGCCTTTAGCAAAAATACTGCATTACCCCGAGAGAAGAGCCTGTAAAAAAGCTGATAAAGTTGTAGCAGTTTCAGAGAACACTAAGAAAGAAGTTGTTGAAGAGTACAAAGTCGACCCTGGTAAAGTAGAGGTAATTTACAACGGAGTAGACACAGAAAAGTTTAGGCCTACTAAGAGCTTTGAGAACAGAGTTCTTTATGTAGGAGAGTTCTTAGAGAGGAAAGGATCAGTTCTACTAGTTAAAGCTTTTTCAAATGTTTTAGAAAAGTTTGAACACGCAGAACTAGTGTTAGTAGGTAAAGGAAGGTTAGAAGAAAAGCTTAGAAAGCTTGTTAACGACCTAGAGATCGAGGACAACGTTGTTTTTAAGAAAAACGTTACAGATGAAGAGTTAGTAGATCTTTACTCTTCCTCAGTATTCGTTATGCCCTCATCGTACGAAGGCCAGGGAATCGTCTATGTAGAAGCAATGGCTTGCGGCTCCCCCGTGATAGGTTGTGATAACTCCGCCATACCAGAAATGATAGAGAACGGTTCCAACGGATTTTTAATAGATAGAAAAGTCGAGGAGATAGAGAAAGCTCTTGAGAAACTGTTTAGTAACCCTGAAAAAGTAAAAAAGATGGGTGAAAACGCTAGAAAAACAGCGGGAAAGTTCAGCTGGGACGAAATAACGGAGAAGACTCTGAAGAGCTACAAAAAATTTCGTGAACAACCTTAACAAGATATCGCTCAAAAAAATATTCCTTGAGAACCTATAATGTTTCTACCTTCGTCACTTAAGATTTCAAATCGGACAAAGTCTATACCTAGTTCTTCAGCAGTTTCAACATCAAACTCTTCACCTACCTCGATCGTTTCACCGCCGTAAACCCATCTTACAACCCCTCTACCGGCTTCAGTCTCCACCCTTATCCCTTCCTCGCCAACATCGACTTTTTCCACTTCAGGTAGATCTCTTTCACCTTCTTTCAAAACCCAGAACATCTGTCCATCCAGCTTAGCCTGTTTAAACTCTTCTTCCTCAAGTTCTTCAGCCACAACCTTTGTCATACCGTAAAGACCATCAGGATTCGGCTGTATCCCCATATCCTCACTAAGTCCTTGGCCGTCAGTAACTCCTAAACCGTAAACAGGTCTATCACCACCAAAATGGTCTAAAAGAGTGTCAAAAAGAACAAGATTTTCCTCAAATACGTGGTTAACCACTTCTATCCCTAAGTAGTGGTCGTAATCCTCCATCTGTTGTATAAACCAGTCCTCACTAACCCTGTTAGGAAAGCCGTCGTAGAAAAAGCTTGAAGGATGTGCAAAAACCCTTACACCCTCATGTTCCTCGAACTCCTCAGAAACCTCTTCAAAAGTTTTATTCTCATAATTACCGTCAGAAAAATATCCCTTAGTGTGAGGAGCGTAATCCTCATCTTCACTATAATTTTCATGCCTAACCGTTAAAGACTCAACAACTAGAAATTCTGTATCGCCATAATCCACTTCCTTATGCTCCCAATTATCAACTACAGCCACAGCATCGTAAGAATTGTTCTTAAAAGCTTCAAAAACCTCTTCATGAGTGTTATCACCGGTATGAACGTGAGGATCGTACCGAAAAACCTCCGATTCATCCCAGTCAACATCATTATAGGGAGAAACAGGTTCAAAAGACTCTTCACCAACAAAATCGAAGTTTAAACCAACAACAGAGACAATTACAACCGCTACCAAACCCGTTAAAACCAGTTTCTTACCCATTTTTCCAGATACTCCTACAAAAAATTACCAAAAACAGGTTAAAAAAACTTTACTATCCTTCCTTAACCTTTTTCTCAAGTTCAGAATCAAGTTTTTCAACGAAAGCGTTCCATGAAAACTTTTCAGCCCTCTCCAAACAGTTTAAACACATTTCCTCATACCTTTCGCTGTCACTTATCAGCTCAACCATTTTTTCAGCTATACCATCGGAATTATCAGGTACTAAGAACCCTGTTTCACCTTCTACAACACTTTCAGTAGGCCCTCCTTCATCTACAGCTACTACAGGCTTTCCAGAAGCCATCGCCTCCACAGGAACAATTCCCCAGTCCTCGTTTTTAGCAGTGAAAAGAACCCCTGTACAACCCGAGTAAAGATCTCTTAGCTTCGAATCGCTTACGTTCGATAAAACCTCAACGTTTTCCCCAGCAGCCTTCTTAACCTCCGATAGGTACTCCTCATCATCAGGGAAACCCGCTAAAACCAGTTTATAACCGCCTATCTTTTTGTTGAATTTGTTAAAAGCCTCTATAGCCAATAAATGTCTTTTATACTGTTTGTATCTGCTAGGATAGAAAAAGTATTTTTCATCCTCTTCTTTAGCAAAGTTAGAAGTATCAGCGCCAGGATGAACTACAGAAATATTTTTTTCAGACTTTAAACCCGCTTCTAAAATGTTGGAAGAAGTGTTCCCGCTGTTAGCAACAACATGGTCAAAGTGTTTCCAAGCCCTTTTTTCAAAAAATCGGTAAATACTTGCGGCAACTGTAAAAAGCTTTTTACCGAAAAAGCCATACCGATCCTTGTAAAAACTGTAGAACTGGTGAGCCGCTCTCAAAGGAGTGTGGCAGTAACAGATAACAGGGATACTATGGTTTCTAAAAGTTATGAAACTCCCTAAACCAGCCTCCGAAACAAGTAAGACATCGTATTCATCAAGATCAAGTTTCTCTTTCATTATACGCGGTGCAGAGAACAACCCTCTTTTGAGAAAGCCTTCAGGAACTTTTTTATCGGTTAAAGATATTATCTCAGCAGAGTAGTCCTCAAACCCTTCCTCCAAGTAATGAGTAACCACCGTTACATCGTGGTCAGATCTTTCAGCATACTCTAGGACAAGTCTCTCAATACCTCCTTTCGACTTCATCCAAGGCTGGTAGAAAAGAACTTTCAAACCGATCCCTCCCGTCTCATAGAGAAAAATTGTGGGCGGAGAAGTTAATAAGTTTACCAACAAGTGGAAAAAATTACACGGTTAAAAAGGGTTAACTTAGAAACTCCTTAACCCTGATGAAAAGAAAAACTTTAACCCTCCTGATCATAACCTTTTCCCTGGTAAACTTTGCAGCAGGAAACACTGTTACAAGAGCCCTCTGTGGACAAAACTTGGAGTTTAGGGAATCCCCTGACTCAACAGAGATCAGTTTAGAACAGGTTCCTAAACGAGTTTCCCTCCCTCCTAAAGAAGAGTGGAAGAGTTTACAGTATACGTTAGAAGTAGGTGAAAAACCGGGTTCCATGCTTGTATTAGAAGAATCTCCCGATAAAAAGTTTGTAGGCTTTAACGACTACCAAAGTGTTTTAAGGATTTACAGCGGACACGAAGTAGGTTTAGACGATTTTTATTTTCCTAACGAAGACACAGACTACCACCTGCCCGAAGGAATTTACAAAGTGAACGTTACAAAGACAGACGACTGGAGAGGTACAGTAACAGTTACGAACAAAGAGACAGGAGAAGAGTTTCCAACAGAATCAGAAAAGTTTTTGGAAGAAAGCTTTGTTTTCAACAAGTTTATGGACGAGGAAGGAAGTTTTGAACCTCGAGAAATTGTTTTAAACGGTTCTTTACAGGATTTAGAAAGTTATAGAGATATAAAAATCGATTACAAGCCGTTGTCAGTTGAAAAGTTGGAGGAAGCTCCCGAAAACTCGATAATACTTGTAGAACCTGAATTCGAAAAAACTCTTTTCATTTCAACCCTTGGAACAGATTTTAAACCCGTTGAAAAAGTTTCAACCCCGGAAAAACTAGAAGAAAAATACAGTAAGATCTTCCAGGTAGGAGAAGTAGATAATAAAGGTTTAGACACCGTTAAAACCTCCTTAGAGGTTTTAAGACATAAATTTTTCCCTGAGAAAGATGAAGTTGTAAAGTTCGGAGAGGACAGAGAAGAAAAGCTTTTCGCAGCGAAGTACGCATTAGAAAAAGGTAAGCCTTTGACAAAAACACCGGAACTCGAAGAAACTTTGATTAAACCCTATAAAAAAGGTTTAGATACTAGAGAAAACCATATTACTTTGGCAGATGTTCAGAGCAGTAGTTCAGCATTAGCACCGAAGTACTCCAAAAAACACAACGCTTCTTTAATCGTTACAGATTCAGAAAAAAAAGATTTTAGAGGGATAAACAGTAAGCTGAAAGAAGAGTACGATAAATTAGTGGAGAAAAGACTTTCAGATACTTTGACAGACCAGGTGTTTTTAACAAACTTTGGAACACCTAAAAAAACTGTTGAAGATCCTGTAGAGAAGGAGCCGAAAGTTCTGGAAAAAGATGAGATGGACAACGAAACAGTTTATACAGAGAAACCTTTTACAGATCTGGACGGCGACGGATTCGTAGACGTTAATTACGGCAGGATACCTTCTGATTTACAGACCGCCTACAAAATGTTGGAGCAAGAAGTAGAAGAAGAGAAAGGAGTGGTTGCAGCGAGTTATATGCACCAGACATGGCCGAAAGTTTTAGCTAATCTAGGAGGAGGCCTGACCTACGGTATAAACAACAAGTTAGAACTACAAGACCATACAATCCCTACAACGCTTTTAGTAGAGAACCGTACCTCCTACAGAGATGTCTCAGAATCGTTTAGAAGTATTGTAACAACGATTAAAGGTTTACCCGATCCCGTGGATATGAAAGACGACATAACTTTTGTGAAAGAAAGGTTAGAGAATAGAGAACACCAAGAAATAGTGGAAAAAATCCTTTCAGATCCTAAAAAAATGGCTAAAATATTAGAAACAGCTTTAAACATTTTAGAAGACGAAGAAAACCCTGTTATAGGGGAAGAAAAATTATCCGACAGACTTCCTTTATCAACCGTTACAAGCGCGGTAGGAACTGCTGAAGACGGTGTTCTGTTGCTTAAATCAGGTTTAGAGCATAAAATAAGCTTTAGTGAAGAAAACCTTGAAGAGTTTTTAGAAACAGTTGAGAACCCGGAAAGCGTAAAACAGATAGAAAAAGATCTTGCTAAAGCTTTCCTGAAACAGAGACCGCCTCTAACCGAAGAAAAATTGGAAAAAACAGTTCCAGATGCTTCAAAAATGATTTACATTGGCGAAAGTAATGAAACACACTGGCACCTTCCTAACGAAGCTACAGGAAGAGTTTTAGAAAAAATTGTTTCAGGAGAAGAACAGTACAACGGAACAGAAAACTTTCAGCCGAAAGATTTCAACGGCTTCCTAATAGATACTTCACACGTCTCAGCAAGACCGGGCTCCGAAATAAAACAAGAAGCTTTCAGAAACGGTTCAAGAGGTTTGTTAGGTTTTACAGGTGAGACACATTACCATTATGCGCAGCAGCTTGTTCAAAACTTTTTGAGACACGGCTACCACAAAGGAACCTCTTTTAGAAAAGCTTTCAACAAGTATAAAGAAAACAGCTGGACCTTTGACCCTGAGAACGCGAAGTTTCTAAACGCCTACTGGCGGACAAAAGCAAGAAGGAACAAAACTTTAACCACATTTACAGTGTACGGACCACCGGAAAGACAGAAAGATCCAGTTACAGAAAAAACACCAGACTACAGGACAGATTGTAGTTCTAACAAGTGTAACCATACATGGGAGATCAGCCTAGACCACAAACAAAAAGGAAACAAGACCGTTGTCGATGGAGGAGTTTTAGAGAACCAGGAGATACCGAATATTTACTTCAAAAAGCTTACAAAGTATCTTCCAGAAGGAAAAGATATACTAGACAGTTATTTAGATACTGAAACAGTAGATACAGAGTTAAGTTATGCGGATAATATTACAGATACAACTTTCCCTAAGAAAGAGATGGATAAAACCGTTAGGAAAGTTCCAGAAAGAGAAAAAATAGTTGTTAAAGTACCTGTTGTTAGAAATGTTGAAAGCAGTACAGAGCTTGTAGAAGGTATTGAGTATACGCTTGTGACAGATAAGGTTATGGATTTAGGAGCTAAAACAAAGTATAACAGTGTTATACCCAGTATTGTTTCAGATAAAGAAGAGAACGGAACTATCAAGGTAGAAGTTGGTAATAGATCGGAGAAAGAAGTATACGAAAAAGAAGTTAAAGTGGATGAAGGCGAAAACAGTTTTACTTTCAGTATACCGGATAAATGGGGAGATTATACGGCTAAAGTGTTTTACAAAGGCAGCCAGGTTTTAGGTCCTGAAGTAGTTGAAGGAGAAGTATACCGAGAAGAGAAAAAAGCTGTAGTCGGAGAACCTAAAGAAGTACGGTTCGAAAACTTGGAAATAAAGGAGGTAAACTCTCCCAACCACATACAGAAAACCTTCCTAGAACCGTTTTCTATGGATAAAAACAGGGTGTCGCTTTCTTTCTTTAAACAGGGAAGTTATGAAGTCGAATTTGTAGGTGAAAAAGGCTCTAAAAACATTACTTTCAACGTCGAAAAACCTGAAATGTATTCGGAAGAACGTTCTAACGGTTATTGGAAGTTCAAAAACAGGTATAACACTGTTATACACGAGGTTAGAGATAGCAAAATCTACTCAGAAAAAAGGTCTGAGAGAGGGGTTTTAACGGTTAAGGAAAGACCAGGTAAGAAAGTTGAAAAACTTGAAACTAAAGATTTTGTGGCTGAAAGAGTTTCTACTCCGATAAAAGTTACTGAGAAAGTTGTTACTAGAAACGGTATAAGGTACAGGCTTAAGGAGCTAGGCGTATGGAACGAAAAAAGTTCAGGTTTACCGAAAAACAGTTTTATTAACAAGGTAAGTGTGCTGGACAACGAATCGGAAAAACTAGCTCATTTAACAGATATTAAGAGATCTGGTTAAAAAAAGAGGTGGTAACAATCCAGATATCTAACTTAGCAATCCTTGCCTCGTTAATGGCAAGCCTTGTAGCCGTCCCTATAGCCTCAACAAGCCTATCAGAGGAGTATGATACTGCCGTAGCTACACTTACAGACCAGCCAACAGAGATAGCAGAAGAAAGTATGAGAACTGTGGAAGAAGTAGAGAACACTGACGGTTATAAGAAAAAGGTTGAGACACAAGAAGGAACTTTCAAGTATGTGCAAGAAGGTCAGTCAGAAAAATTAACTTTGGAAAAACCTGGCTACACAGCGAAAACAGTTTTAGAACCGGATGAAGCAGCTCAGAAAATCACTTTACCAGAAAAGTACTTTGAAAGAGTAACTAGTAACTCAAAAAGCGTTTCCTATTGCCGTTCCCCTGAAGGAGAGATGGAGAAAAAGACGGAGAAGGGAGAAACGTCTAAAAAATTTACAGGAACGGACCAAGCGCCTTTGAAACGGGACTGTGAAGACGCTAAATCAATACTTGTAGATAGCATGGAAGAAATCACACAGCTTTCACTTGACACCGGTTTGATGAACAAAGATGTTGAGATAGTCGATCTCAACTATACAACTGAATCAGTAACCTTTAGAAACAACTTAGTAATTCCGTTAGATCTTGAAGGATGGTCTATAGAGGATAGCAGCGGACACTCATACGAATTTGAAGGTAGAGAAATCGGTCCTGGTGAGAAAGTAACGGTGAAATCAGCAGACCTCTATGAAGAGTGTGAGGAACACTGCTGGACCTCAGGTTATGTCTGGTCCCAAGACGGCGACACTGCTAAACTTTTCAACGGTAACGGAGAGGAAATCACCAGGTACAGCTACGAAGGGTAGTTCCTCCTGCCCTTCTTTTTTTCAACAGTAATACTTCTTAACTTTACATTTACCAGGAGGCAGCGCTCTCATAACTCTGTCAAGATCTATGTTCTCCCCTGTATTTTCGTACAAGAACCTCTGTATCTTCTTACCTATATCTGATTTCTTATCCCTTCCTTGAGCGACTTCCACATAGTTTACACAGTTTTCAGATACCGCTGATACAGGACCTCCCATAGGAACCGTTCCGTCCTCTCTCTTGTAACCTCCTACAGCAGCTGATACCTTAACGTTTCTCAAGTAGTTTCTATCCCCTCGGATAACAAACGCTCCTTTAGCAAGGAACTCCCCGGATTCAGGGTTTTTAGTAACTTGTTCAGGATCTACGTAGTACGCATCGTCTCCACCTACACCTACTTTCCAAGCCTTTGAGTAAGAAATAGCTAATTGTGCTGCTTCTTCAAGAGTTGTTTCAGGCACTTCTTTTTTATCAGGGTTCTTAACAACTACTGATGGAGCTCCGTCGAAGTCTGCGTGCACATACTTGTCGTGTTTCTCCATATGTTTTTTGACAAGCACTTCATTAGAAGTGGAGTCCATACCTCCCACAACTAAGAATCCGTCAGAGGATACGAACCATCTGAACTTTTCATACCATTTTTTACGCTTCCTACGCTCTTCTTTATTTTTGAAAGCATCGGTAACATCGATCTCTTCCTTGTTCTTCTCCAACCTCTCTAACTGCTTAACAGTTTCCTTAAGCGCTTTCTTAGCTCCTTTAAGCTTCTCCTTAGATTTCTTGTACTTCTGGTAATACTTTTCAGCGTTTCTTTCGACAGACATATCAACGTCTATAACAGCGTTATACTCTCCTAGGTCTACAACAACCTTTGAAAGACCGTCCCGTATATCTTCTATTATCTGGGCTTCACGGACGCCTTGAGCTTTCTCCCCTGTTAGCTTCTCCCTTATCTCGTCTTCGGAATAATTTTTCCTAGCTCTCTTCAAAGTATCTATTATAGACTCTACAGTTCCATAGTTCCTATAGATAAGATCTCCTATCTCTTTTTTATCCTGTAAACTGTTTTTCATACCTTCTATTTTCTGTTCCTGCTGTTTTTTCATCCCTTCAAGCTTATGCTTCTTCTTCCTGTAAGCCTCTCTTTTCTTCTTTCTGTACTCAGCTTTCTGCCTCTCAGTAAAGTAGGTATCTAGAGCTTCTGAAAACGTTTTGAAAACCTTTTTATCCTTACTTTCATACTTCAACATCTTTATAGGAGTTACATCAGCCGGGTCTCCGTTTTCGTCGTAGTATATCCTTGGTTTAATGTTTCCTGACGACATCTGCGCCACAATACTGTTCATCTCAGAAAAAACTTTTTGTAAAACGGAGCTGCTCAATGAATCGGATCTCTCAGTTTTATCTACTCCTGCTCTGACAAGAACTTCTTCCGCATAAACTCCTCCAAGACCTATATCTGCTGCTAAAACTTTCACTATCTGCTTTGAACCGACAAAGTTCGATAAAGAATCTATGTCTCTTGGATCAGTTCCAACTCTTGGGGGAACATACTCCTCGCCTCTGTAAATCCTTCGGTCGCTCCACTCTTGCGCATCTAATGCTTGTAGAATCATGTTTTCTTCTTTGTTGACCAGTATAAAGTTACCTTTCCCGAAAAGCTCAGCCACAAGCTTCATATCTTCCGTATGTATTTCTAAAATACGGTCAACTCCTCTCTGAACAACTTTAGTTATAGAGGAGCCTGAAAGATATTTTCTAAGAGTCATACAAAACCTTGGTGGTTTCTCAGGGTTATCTCTCTTATAAGCGGTGATGAAAGATTTACCTGGCGCTAAGAAAAGTCTGTACT
>JALDAI010000102.1 GCA_022729285.1 Candidatus Nanoanaerosalina archaeon | reverse complement strand
TGTTTCAAAATTTTGAAAGTGTTTGCAGAGAATAGAAACCTATATGTTTTGCTGAAAAGGAAAAGTGTCAGAAAATAGATTTACTAATTCTAAAATTGTTTATCGTACTAAACAATATACAGTTAAATCGTTTATTATAATAAACGATAATCTTATAAAATTGTTTATCAAAGTATACGATATGAACAACAGGGATACCCTAAAAAAACTTCTTGTGGAGTTCAGGGAAGAAGGCCTTCCGGAACCTGTCTTTGAGAGAGAAACCGTTATTGACGAAAAGATAAACAAGGCAAATATAATAACTGGTATCAGAAGAAGTGGAAAAACTTACAAGCTTTACAGAAAAATCCAGGAGAAAGGAGTTGAGAACTGCTTCTACATCAACATGGAAGATGAAAGACTTTTACAGCCAACTGTAGAGGATCTTTCAGAGATAATACCTGTGATAGAAGAAACTTTTGAAACCAGTAAACCCATCAACCTTTTCATAGACGAGATTCAGAACATAGAAAACTGGGAGAAATGGGCTAGAAGAATATCAGAGGATGAAGATGTTTTCCTTTATATAACGGGGTCGTCTTCAAAGCTTTCAAGCAGAGGTATATCCACAGCATTGAGAGGCAGAACCCTAACAACCTACAACTTCCCCTTAAACTTCAGAGAATACCTGGATTTCAACGAAGTAGACATACCTGAAAACGTACAGCACTCAAGAAAAAGACACGGTTTGAAAAGGCATTTCGAACAATTTTTAAAATTCGGTGGGATGCCCGAAGTTGTTCTATCGGAAAATGAAAGGATAAAAAGAAAGATACTTCAGGAGTACTTCAACACCATCATAACAAGAGATATAATAGAAAGAAATAAAGTTCGTAACACCCAGAAACTTGAGAACTTCATAAAACTGTTGTTAAACCATTTTTCACGGATGATAAGTTTTTCCAAGACCAGAAAATGGCTTAAATCACTTGGCATAAAAACAACCAAGAAAACACTGATAGAATACTTCGACTACATAAAGAAGTCTTACTTCATGTTCGACGTAAAAATATTTTCATCCAGTGTCAAGGACAGACTCCAGTATCCAAGAAAAGTATACGTAGTGGACAACGGTTTCCCAACAGCAGTATCCGACAGTTTTTCAGAAGACAGGGGATGGTACTTTGAAAACCTTGTTGCATTAGAACTATACAAAGAAACAGTGGAAAACCCTTCAAAAGACATACATTACTGGAAGGACAGAAAAGGGAATGAAGTTGACTTCGTCCTAAAAAAAGGAGATAAAGTTGAGAAACTGGTACAGGTCTGCGCAGATCTAAACCAGGATAACAGAAACAGAGAACTTGACAATCTAATAAAAGCATCAGAAGACTTGGGATGTGAAAAACTACACATAGTAACAGGGAACAGTAAAGGGAAAATAGAACACAGGGGTAAAACCGTGGAGGCAACACCACTATGGCTATGGAGTCTTAAAAATTAGAATAAGACTTTTTATATAGGAATAGTTTTTCTTGTTATTAATCTATCAAATAATTTATTATAATTATTACAATATTTTTTTAGTTAAAATTGTAGTTACTACAATTAATTCTGTATTATTATTGTAGTCACTAATATTTATTATGATCAAAAAAAGTAAAGAAAAAGGATGGCGGAAAGATCACCACCCTTCAACTCTCTCAGTTAGTCTGCGAGATTTCATTCTTGCTTTTCCAGCCTGTTGATCTTTTCTTTGATCGCTTTGATCTCTTTTTCGAGATCTTCTTTCTCGTCTTTGAGTTCCTGG
>JALDAI010000087.1 GCA_022729285.1 Candidatus Nanoanaerosalina archaeon | reverse complement strand
TGGCTCAGGATTTGATTAATAAGAGTATGCGGAATCTTAACGACAATAATTATCTACGGGTTCACACGGATTTTTTTAAACAGCTTGTGGGGGCTATACACCTTGTTAAGAAGTCTCAGAGGTTGGTGGATGAGAAGTATGATGTTTTGGATGAGATGGATGATGTTATTTTTGAGGATGAGGATGTTGAGAAGTTGAGGTAGTCTTTTGTAGTATTGGTTTTAAATACTATGAAAAGTAATTTAATATAGAGTTATTCGACAAAAAAAGAGAAGTGATAAAAAATGAGTAAAAAAGCTCCAAAGAAAGTAGGGAAATGGGTAAAGACAGGAGAAACCTCACAAAAGATAATTTATGAACAACCTGAATGGGAAGGTTGGACATCGGGATATAACCTAATAGAAGTTTTCAAAGGCAGATATACGGTCGCATGGTATTTCCAACCGCCGACAGGATACAGTGCGTACGAGAAACAATTAGACACAAGAAAAGAAGCCATCGAATACGCAGTAGATTGGATGGAAAGACACCAAGAACAACCATAGTTAACAAAAGAGGGAAAAAAAGGAAACTACCAAAAAATTTGGGAAAGACTAAAAAGGGGAACAAGAAAACACCACCTCCACAATCAAGATTTTGGAGGGACAAGACCAAACCATTTTGATGTATCCGTTTATTGGAAAAAACTTTTTTAACTTATAAAAAGTAATTTAATATAGTGTTTGTAAAGGTTGTTTACAATGGCAGGAGAAAGATGTACAAGAAAGTTTTGGAAAGAAGTTAGAAAACCATCAGGACAAACCGGAACAGTATGTAAAGAAGGAGGGAAAAGAAAAGCCTCTATGTATGGAGGAGCAACACAAATGGAGATAAACAGAGACCGAACAGTAGTAACTAACGGAGGAGACATCGTAAAAAGATATGTGTGGTCAACAGCAATCGCTACATACAACAGAATGACAGATACACTTATCTTAAGAGATGGTGGACACCACACAAGACTAACAAAAGGAAGACTCAACCAAGTTCTCAAACCACTAAATAAAAAAATAAAGCAAAAAGACTTCAACTGGTATATAAACAGTAAAAACTGGAAAACTCCATACAGGATTAACCAAGTGTCTAAAAAACTAGGAAGAAGATGAAAAAAATGGTTAATAACAGAGGAAGATTAAAAATGGATAAGGTAAAAAAAGCGAAAAAATTAGTTCGTAACAGCGGGGTAACCCTAAACAGCTACGCACTGAGTTCTTTTAACGCTCTTGATAAAGCTAAACAAATGTACGGTGAAAGAGGAGTTGATAACCAGATATTAAGAATAGCCTCTAATATCCAACCTACTAACAAAAAAGAAAGACTTCTTAGTAAACAGTTAATGGATGTTGCGGAAGGTAAAAAACCTAGAAAGTCATTAAAATCAAAAAAGAAAGGGAAAATGGAGTTAGGTGAAATAGAGTACGGAGAGATTTCTAGAGGTTTTGAAAGATACACAGAGTATAAAGCTAGTCCAGTTTCGATGAAAGACTTCAAAAGCTATGCCGATAGAATGGGAATACCTGTAGAGAAAGTGTTGGTAGCTTGTCCGTGGAGTTCCTATTTATTGACGGATAAAGCTAGGGAAGAAAAGAAAAAAGCACATAAGAAAGTGGACGTTAAATTCTGAAACAGAATCGGGGAGTTAGGAGCGGTTCGTTCAATCTCTTTTTCTCTTTTTTTCTTTGTATCTAGGGAAAACGTCACGTATAAGTGCTGAGAAACATTTTAGTGAACGGGTTATTTATACTAGTAACCCAAATTAATAAATAGGTATTAACAGGTGAGATAGTATGGCTAAAAAATTACCAAAAAACTGGAAGAAAAGAACCGACAGTACAGACGAACTACAAAAAATAGTAAACAATTTAGAAGTAAACCAGATGGCAGAGATAATAGTATATGCGAATGAAAAGTACCCTAATGAAAATATGTCTATTATGGTGGAAAAAACTTTTTCAAATGAGTTTGATATTTTTTGGAGGTATAAATTTGCAACTTCTGGAAGATTAGTTTATAGTTCTGATTTTGGCAGAAGGTTCAATAGTATTGGGGAAGCTAAAAAAGACGCTTTAAAGTCTATAAAACCTTTAACTAATGGAAACTATACACTTTACTAGGTGAGATATTATGGTATCAAGAAGAACATTAGGAAACAAGTTAGATAGTTTAACTTACAAACAAGGAGTTAGAAGAACAGTTAATGATATGGCTGAACGAGCAAAAGAGAAAGGGAAAACAAGTCCTTACCGTGTGAATTATAGACTTCACGGTGCTACAGTAGCTTGGGTGGCAAACAAACTACTTCACAAAGTAACAAATACAAACGCAAAAATCACTACTGCCGATTACGATAAAAAAATTATTTTAGAGATTCCTGACCAGAGACTTTCTCCAGAGTTAGAATCAAGTGAAGAGTTAGCCATGAATGTAGAACTTGATATAGGGCTTGTAGGGGAAACAAGAAGTTACAAAAACGACTATGTAAGTTTAGTAGAAAGCCAAGCTGTTAAAATTGTTGAAGGCGTAACGAATAGGGTGTTACCGCAAATATAGAGTTAACAAAAGGTGGGG
>JALDAI010000017.1 GCA_022729285.1 Candidatus Nanoanaerosalina archaeon | reverse complement strand
TGAGTTCGCAGGACAAGCTCTAAGGGTTTTAGGCTTTGCCTACAAGAAAGTCGGAGAAGATTATAACAAGGAAGAAGTGGAAGAAGATATGGTTTTTGTTGGTTTAGCAGGTATGATGGACCCTCCAAGAGAAAGTGTTAAACATGCTGTTCAGGAGTGTAAAGCCGCCGGTATAAAAGTTAAGATGATAACAGGAGACAACAAAGAAACCGCTAGAGCTATCGCTAAACAGATAAACTTGACCGATAACCCTCAGGTACTTACACAAGATGACTTAGGGAAATTAACGGATGAAGAAGCTGAGAGAAAGATAAACGAAGTTGATGTCTTTGCCAGAACCCATCCTGAGAACAAATTACATATTGTTGAAACACTTCAAGACGAAGGCGAAGTCGTAGCAATGACAGGGGACGGAGTTAACGATGCACCTGCTGTTAAAAAAGCCGATGTCGGGATAGGTATGGGAGAGAAAGGAACAGATGTTACTAAAGAAGCCAGCGATATTATTCTTGAGGACGACAACTTTGAAACCATCGTCGATGCTGTTAGGAACGGAAGAACAATATACAATAATATTGAGAAGTTCACAACGTACCTTATCTCAAGGAACTTTACAGAAATCCTGTTGATAGCTCTTGTTATAGGAGTTTTAGGATTTGAATACCTACCTCTTATAGCATTACAGATCCTTTTCCTAAACGTTATAGGAGAAGAAGCACCGTCCCTCGCATTAGGAGTTGATCCGCCTATCAAAGGTATAATGCAGCAGAACCCAAGAGATCCTGAGCAAAGCCTTTTGAACAAGAGGAACATGTTTTACATAATCTCAATGGCATTATTCATGGTTGCCTTAGCATTCGGAGTATTCATGTTAGAAAGTCCTTTAGAAAACCTTGAAACAGCAAGGACAATGGTTTTCGCAACAGTATCCGCTATGATAATAGTACACTCATTCAACTTTAGGTCTCTTGACAGGTCAGTTTTCAAGATAGATCCGTTTAACAACAAATGGATTATAGCAGCGATAATCTTGACAACAGGCCTTGTCTTATCAGCAGTATACATGCCTTGGTTAAGTGCTACAATGGAACACGTTCCTTTAACCATGATGCAGTGGGCTTACGCCGTTGGTGCTGCTGTCATAACAGGAGGATTCATCGAAGTTTTGAAAGTCTTTGGTAAAAAGATTCCTAAAAACTAACCAGGTATAACACTGTTATACCTTTCTAAAGAACTCTCTAAAACCTCTAACAACAAGTTTTTGAAGGACAATAACTCCTCTAATAAAGTTTTTTATTAAAAAATTAGGTATAGAACAATACCTGCTAGAGCCTCTCTAAAAGGTGAAAAACCCATTATTAGGCTCTCTTGTAGGATTATTCTTAGTATCTTATTCTAAAAACGTTTTTATCCATAAATTATCCATAGAAAACAGCTAAAAACGTGTTTTGGATGCACAAGTTTTTGATGCGGCCTCCGGGAGTTGAACCCGGGTCGCCGGCTTGGAAGGCCGGAGTCTTAGCCACTGGACCAAGGCCGCTCTAACTAACATAGTTTATAGAGGGATAATTCTTTTTAACACTTTCCCTCTACATAAAAAATGTTTAAAAACCTGTTCAGTCTTCAGAAGTAGGGCTTCTAGCAAGTTCTCTAAGCCTTCTTCTTGACTCGTCTATCCCTCTGATAAGCTGGTCTATTATTTCTTCCGGAAAGTCAATATACCCTGTTTCGTCTTTTATCATTATGTTCCCGTCTTTTAAGCCGACTTTGAAAGTGTTCCAGTCGTTCTTCCCGGCTTCGATTTCCTTGATGACTTCTTCCATACTCTTTATTTCTCCACAAATTTCTTTATATTTATTGGTAGGTGAAGTGTTTTTTGTACTCTTCGAAGACGTTCTTGTTAACAACCATTTCGTGGTGGTCAACAGGTCCTACAAAAATATTTCTTGCTTTACTGTTGTTGACAACAAAGTTTTCCGGTAGCTTGGCTCTCCAACTTTTGAAGAAAACGTGGTCTTCGCTCCCATAAACAGCTGTATACTCCACATCTTCAGGTAGTTCACCGGTGTTAAGCGTCTGTAAAACCTCGCTTCCCGGCACCATTTCTCTGCCTGCCGGTGTGATAAAACCTATGTATGCTGATGCTGTTCCTTGGTGAGGGGTTGCTAAGGTTATGAGGCTGTCAACTTTTTCATCTCTTTCTAAGACTTCTATATACCATCTTGACACAAGTCCTCCCATCGAGTGTGCTAGTATATCGACTTTTCCTTCCACTTCTGAAACTCTTTCTTTAAGCTGTAACGCGTAATCTTTAAGAGATCCTACTGAGGTGAACGGTACTTTGATCTCTTCTCCGTGGAAGAACGGTGGATGTATAGTCGCTGAAAAGTCTACTTCTAATATATTAATTTCCGGATCTTCTTTCTCAAGGTATCCTTTGAAAACGGTCCACCAAGGTAGTTTAGGTGAGTCTCCGAAGCCTGGTACGACCGCTACTGTATTTTTGAACTTTTTCCCTGTCAACTTTTCTCTACCTAACAAGTTTTTACCATTACAACTTTTAATAAAAAATGTTGTAACCTGTTTCTTTGGCAACTGTTAAAAAAAGTGGCTGAGAATAAGTAGTTTAGTAATGGTTTTTGAAAACCTTAAAGAGTCGATCAAAGATTTCACAGGTTTAGCGGTAGCTGACAAAAAAGCTATTGAAGAGCTTGTTAAGAATATTCAGAGGGATATGATCCGGGCCGACGTAGATATTTCTCTTGTCAAAGATTTAAGCGATAGGATAAGGGATAAGGCTCTGGAAGAGGATCTACCTAAAAACCTTTCTAGGAAAGAACACGTTTTAAACATTGTTTACGATGAGCTATCAACCATCCTTGGTGAAAAAAAGGCCGAGGTAACTGTTGAGCCTAAGAGAATCTTGATGATCGGTCTTTTCGGTGCTGGTAAAACCACTACAACCGCTAAAATAGCTGATTACTACAGGAAGAGAGGTTTAAAAGTTGGTTTGATCGCTGCTGACGTTCACAGGCCTGCGGCTTATGAACAGTTGGAGCAGAACGCGGAAAAGGCAGGAGCTGATTTTTACGGTGAAAAAGGTAACAGCGATGCTGCTGAGATAGTTAGTAACGGTGTTGAAAAACTTTCTCACTGCGATGTTATTGTTACTGACTCTGCTGGAAGAGACTCTATGAACAAGGAGCTTGAGAAAGAGTTGAAAAATATTGAGAAAGCTTTCAAGCCTGATGAAACTCTCCTTGTAGTTCCTGCGGATATCGGTCAGTCGGCTAAGGAGCAGGCTGAAACGTTTAACAGTGCTGTAGGTATTGACGGCGTTGTTGTTACTAAGATGGATTCTTCTGCAAAAGGTGGTGGAGCGCTTTCAAGCTGTGCTGCTGCTGATGCTGAAATCGTGTTTATCGGTACCGGTGAAGGCATCAAAGATCTTGAGGTCTATGATCCTGAAAGCTTTGTATCTGATCTTTTAGGAGTTCCTGATCTTTCCAACCTTCTTGAGAAGGCTAGAGAGTCTATTGATGAAGAAAAAGCTATGAAGATGCTTGAGGGAGACTTTACGTTAAAGGACTTCTTTGAGCAGATGGAGCAGATGTCTTCTATGGGAGGCATTGATAAAATTCTTGACAAGCTTCCTTTCGGAGACAAGCTGCCTGACAACGTTTTGGAGATGCAAGAGCAGCAGATTTCAAGGTACAAGGTGATCATAAAGTCTATGACTGACGGTGAGATGTCAGATCCTAAATTAATCAATGCTAGTAGGGCTGAAAGAATTGCTAAAGGCTCTGGAACTAGTAAAAAAGAGGTTAGACAGATGATTAAGCAGTACCGCCAGGCCAAGAACATGATGGACAAGTTCTCCGGTAAGAACATGAGGCGTGGAAATATGAAGAAGATGATGCGTCAGTTCGGTATGAGGTAAAAAAATTATCCTAACACTTTCTTAGACATCTTTGACGCGAAAACTCCTCCTACTACCATAACCACTCCGTAAGTGGATAATCTGTAAAGAAGTACGGATGCTGAAGCTACGGATAATGGAACGTTTGCTATAAGAACTAGTAGTATGGATAAGATTAGTTGTTGACTTCCTAAGCCGCCTGGTAGAGGTAGGAAAAAGCCTAGTCCTGCCATAGGTACTAGGAAGAAAACTGCTAAAAAGCTTGGTCCTATACCCATCGCTAGGATAAATGCGTAAAGGGATGCTACGTCTAAAACTCTTGAAAGGTGGGATATAATAACTGCTTCGGCTACAGCAGACTTGTTTGAAAAAGCGAACTCGAATGATTCGTAAAACCTTTCTACTTTTTCATCAACCCCGTTCGTCTCTACTTCAAAGACTTCGTCCCACCTCATCTTGATGAAGTTTATCGACGTCTTCACAAACTTTTCTATGTAAACTGCAGCCTTTTTAACAAGGTCTCGTTTGTGCCAAGTCCCTAGGAAAAAAAGTATGATGATTATTGAAGGAAGAAGTATAAAAGCTGCTAAAAGGGATAGGATTGGCTGGGAGTGGTAGAGGGTTAGGAAGTAGAAAAGCCCTAGTACTGAAAGGGTTAGGAACGGAACATAGATCATTATATCTGAGGAAAAAATAGCTCCTAAAACTTCTTCATACTTTAAGTCATGTTTTTTACTTGTTAAGTAAGCTACGAAAGGCTCTCCACCTGCCATCCCTACAGGTGTTACTCCGTTAGCGAAGGCTCCTGTGTAGTAGATTTTGAAAAGTTCTGAAAGAGTGTATCTGTAACCGAACGAGTCGAAAACCGATTTCCATACGAACCCTCTCACAAGGTTTGCTAAAACACCTGCTAAAAGCCCTAGGAACAGAAGTCTTGGCGTGGCTCCTCTTATAGCGGATATTATTTCGCCCCATCCTACTAGGGTTAGAAAGATTAACAGTATTCCTGCTCCTAAAAGCGTGTGCAGAATAAACTTTTTAGAAGACTTGTTCATCCTAACCATTCCCTGATTAGTTGAAGTCGGTGGATACTGAGTGAGAGTTTTCTCTAAACTTCTTGTCTTTCACTTTGTACCTTATACTGGCTTCTGGAAGGTTTATGGATCCTTCTACTCTAATCCTTGGTTTTAGGTTGTATACAAGGATTCTTTCTTCTCCTGGCTCCATTCTTCCGATCTCCCATACAAGTCTTGTGCCTTCGTCTGTTTTCTGAACTCTGTCAGGGCTTTTTGAGTCGAACTTGTTGATAAGGGTCGCTATACCTGGAACGAAGTCTTCCACCATTGTTTTATCGATGTTTCTTCCTGTGTTGTTTCTCACTCTAACGTTCACACTGATGTTAGAGCCTTTTGAGTTAACAAACTTTACAACTGATACGCTGTGAAGCTGTTTGTAAATGATGAAGAACACTACGACAACTATCAAAAGTACTACAAGAGCTGACCAATAGTTACGTGAGTAAATGATGTTTGCTGTACCCATTCTCTCAAGATCTTCTACTTCCCAGACAAGAACTCTCTCTCCTTCCTCCTCCCTAACTGTGTCCGGCTCTCTTTCGTAGGAAAGGAAAGGCTGTTCGTACCATTCTACGCTCGTTGTTATCTCTTCTTTTTCGATTACTGAGTTACCAACATTTTTAACCGATAAGTTATGTCTTGACCAGAAAGGTCTTTCCACAACTGTTTCGTTCCTTGTTACGTTTCTGTACTCTTCTACTCTAAAGTTACTAGTCTTGATTTCTACTACTTCTCTTGTTTCAAACTCTACTAGCTCAACAGCTAGTTCGTAATCGCCTGCTTCAAAACCTGAAATATCTATAGATTTTGAAACTGTCTCAGTATCTCCTGAATCAATACTTGGCACTCCTTCGGTAAACGTTTCTCCATTAACAGTAAACCTTACTTCAAAATAATTGGAGCTGTAATCTTCTTGAACAACGTTCCTAATAGTTATACCGGTTTTCAATCCTTCTGTAGGTTTGTAAGAGGATTTAGGTGATTCAAAGTTGGTTATCATCACTTTTTCATCTCTTCTAACCCTGAAAGTTGCGAATGATGAGAACTTGTTCGATGGATCATCAGCAGGGTAGACATATAGTTCAGGACCTCTGTTTCCTGCTACAACTGTTTCATCGTCTTTCATCTGTACGTTAAGAGTGGATACTTCGCTTTGACCAGGTTCTAATGTTATGAAGTTCCTGTTAAGATAAAACCATGAAGAATCTGTAGCAGTTCCTGTATTATAACCTATGTTGAATGACTTTCTTTCTCCGAAGTTGTTTGTAACATTGATATGGAACTGTGCGGTACCGTTTCTCTCAGGATATATCTCTGTATCAACTCCTTCGACATCTACATCGAAGTTTGTATAAGCTGTTGCAGTTACTGAAACAAGAATTAATAGGAGAACCAGTGAGAGAATTTTACCGTGTTTGTTCATAGATAATACATAGGGTTCAAAGTTAATAAATCTAAACACTGACCGTCTAAAAACTTTTGTCAAAACCCTTTGTAGAAAATGGCAGGTCCCGGATTTGAACCGGGGTCCAGACGTCCCAAACGTCCGATGATAGTCCACTACACCAACCCGCCTCTTCGAACCACCACCAAAAAGAGATAGTTCAACAGTTTTAAATATTATGCGACTCCTAACTTGTTTTCGAAAAAGTTTTTAACAGGTTTCTCAAACTCTTTGGAAGAGTTTCTAGGGCAGTAAACTTGTAGAGCAACGTTTTCCCAGTGGCTTTCGTTTATCGCTCGACAGACTTTTGACTCTTCTTCTAAACTTACTAACCCACCTTTTTTCTCCAGCCAGATACCTATCTTCTTTTTCTTCGGTTTGAAAGGTTTATCAACCAGTAATTTTTTCTCGGAAACTCCTAAAGCTTCTGAAAGCTCCTTTTCAACCTTGTTTTCTTCACCGAGTTCGTCTATAACTTCTAGTATTTTTTCTCTCCCAACTTCTTCGGCATCCAGCCTGTAACAGGTTTTGAAAACATCTCTAGTATCTAATAAGGAGTTAAGGTAGTTCGCTCTCTCACTTCCGGTACTTCTCAGCCTTGCTTTAAGATCCACATCATCCATGTCTGAAAGATCCCGAACATTTAGTTCCTCATAAGAAATTAGTTCTTCTATAGCTCTTTCCATCATTTTTTCAGCTCTTATAACTCCTTCATGCATATAGACTGTAGGAGTCATCAAGTATCTCGCGGTTAATAAACCTTCTAAAGCCTGTTTAAACTTGTGGCCGAAGACAAGTTTTCCTTCTTTAAACTTGGCTGCTCTCATTATAGTTTCAGCATCTATCACTCCATGGGCTACTCCTGAGTAATGCGCGTCTCTCATAAGGTAGTCCATCCTATCAACATCAATATCTCCTGCTATTATCTGTCCTAGCTCTCCTTCCCCTCTTATCAGTGAGACAACTTTGTCGGGGGATATCCCGTTTTTGTTTAAAGCGTCGGAAACCGTTTCTCCCCTAATTTTTTCCACGGAGAAGTCTTCATGCGAGAAATCTTTTTTGGCGAAAACTTTTTCTGATGTATGTGAGAAAGGCCCATGCCCTATATCGTGTAACATAGATGCCGCTCTCAACTCTTTCGATTCCTGCTCTGAAACCTCAAGGTACTTAGCAAATTTTTCAGCTAAGTTTTTAGCTCCTATGGAGTGTTCAAACCTTGTATGTGTTGCTGAAGGATAAACTAGGTTTGTAAATCCTAACTGTTTGACTCTTCTAAGTCTCTGAAAGTGTTTTGTATCCAGTATATCTAGTTCAAAGCCTTCTAGTTCAATGTATCCGTGGATAGGGTCTTGTAAAAACATTTTTGGGTTCTCTAAAAGATTTCTTTTTAAAAGTTTTAAAACTGTTTAAAAGAGACATCAGAATAAAAATACCTCGATTGAACAAATGTTTAGTAAATTTCTTAACATCTGTAAATTAACCAAAAAAACCGACCAAAGTATATAAAGGTTTAGGGGTTATTCGTGTATGGAGTAAAAAAATGTTATCCATCCTGGACAGACCAGCACGGGTTTGGCATGAAAGATGCCTTACACAAGAAGACTTTTGTGTGAGACACCACTATGGGAATTTCCTAAATGTGGCTATGTCAAACCTTTTCCCAGGGAACTTTGTTCTCTCAATTATTAAGAGAACGGGTTTCACCCTGTGAAACGGTCTGTGCCAGGATTCTTCTTCCACGGTTTTTGGCTGAGAATTTTGGCACAGAGGTTATGCTGAAGTTTTGTCCGGGACTGAAAAAGGTGTCCTAGATGAAAAATGTTTTAGAAAACTTGGAGTATCAAACGGAAGGTTTGGAAGAAGAAACTTTACTTGAGCGCCAGCGCCAGGTGCTTGTTGATGGCGAGTACAAAGATGAGGCCATTAACGGTATCTACAGAGACTGGGCTGATAAAAACAAGTCTGGCGCTCTTGCTCTGGAGAAAAAGTATTCAGAGGATTTGGAAGAGACTTTTTCAGACCTTGAACTAGATACTTACAAGGAGTACATAGACCTAGGAGAGAAAACAGGTCTTCCTCAGCCTTACGCGGCTGCTGCTGTAACTGCTAAAGAGCACGGACTTCCTGATGAACTTTACGAGGATGCTGTTTACAAGGTCGGTGAGACCTGTGAAGGAATGGCTAGACAGGATATAGAAAAGGCTTACGGTATAGCTGTAGATGAGATAAGAGAGGTTATGAACAAAAGGAGTACAGAGGAAGAGCTTTACCCGGATTCAGAGCTCAATCCTGCTTTCTAAAAACCTTTTTCCCTCTCTTTTTTCCTTTTAACCGTTTTTTTGATAAACTTACTACAACAATTCCAAAGTATGGACAATAACGACTCCGTATTTTTCACTTCTGATCTTTCAGGTAACAGGGTTAGAAAGGATTCTCTATGTTTAAATGTGTTAGGAGCTGTTGATGAGCTTGATGCTTTGTTAGGTAAATCTATAGATTCGTCAAATAATTTAAGAGTTGAAGAGTTTCTTAAAAAAGTACAGAGAGATCTTAGAGACCTTATGGCTTGTGTTTCATCCGGTTTTGATGACTGTTCTTTCAATGAAGAGATGGTTGACAGGTTGAAAAATGAAACTGACGAGATTAATTGTTTAAGCGGTGAAATCAGTTCTTTCATCTACCAAAGAGGAGGTTCTGCGGCTGTAAACCTTTTCCATGCTAGGACGGTGAGTCGTAGATCTGAGAGACTTCTTGTTTCCTACTGTTTAGAAGGAGGCTTTGAGGAAAATAATTTTGCTAAGTTATGTGCTGAGTACCTTAACTCTCTTTCAAACCTTCTTTTTGAGTACGGAAGATTTTTGCAAGAGTAATCTTCAAGAAGTCCTAAAAACCACTGCTCCATTTTCTTTCTACTAATTTAACAAACCTAGACACCGTTTTATAAAACTAGTTTAAAACAGTTTAGATTGTTTTTACTACTCTTAATGACTCCTAACCATCTATTTAAAGAACCTAAACACCACCTAAGCATTTATAAATGGAGTATACCGATGGATTAATAAATGTAACCATCCGAAATTTGTGGGTATGCCTTTGACAGAGAAACAAGAATTAATAATGGAAATAAAAACTGCTGAAACTACTGCAGAGGAAAAAATAAGAAATGCGAAGGAGGAAGCAGAAAAAAAGGTTTCAGATGCTAGGGAGAAAGCTACAGAAATTCTAAAAAATGTTAAAGATGATTTAAAGGATTATGAAGAAGAAAAACTAGCTGAAGCCAAAAATAAAGGCGAAAAGGCTTATAAGGATATTTCTGAAGAAGGTGAGGCTGTTGTTAACGAGATATCTGACAACAATAAAACCGGTGAAGGCGTGGATTTCTTGATGGAAAGGTTTGAAGAGGCTTTCTAAAATGTTCGGAACCAAGGAGATGTCTAAGGTCAGGATTGTAGGTTCTAAAAAGAATTTGAAAGAGGTAATCGATACTTTACACAGATTAGGTCTTATGCACTTCGATGATGAAGCGGAAAATGAAGAAAAGGAGATAGGTACAGGAGAGCCTTATCCGTATGCTGAAGAGTTATCACATCTCTTGGTGAAGACAAGGTCCGCTATTTCTAAACTGCCTAAGTTAGGTGATGGAGCTAGGGAAGACAAGGATGTGGATGAGATAGAGGAAGAGATAGATGTTTTATCTACTAAGAAGAAGGAGCTTACTCAAAGAGTTGGAGAGGAAAAAGAGTTCCTAAGGCTTGTTGAAAAAGTTGAGAAGGTTGTTCCTGAATCACTTTTAACAGGTTTTGACAGCCTAAAAGTTGTTGCAGGAGATATTAGAGAAGAAGGTTTTTCTAAAGACCTTGAAAAAATAGATAAAACAGAGTTCTTCTGTAAAAACGGTTTCGTAGTTGTTTTCACCGATAAAAATAATGAGAAAGATGTTTTAACTGTTTTAAGAAATTATGGTTTTGAGAAGAAGGATTTAAGCCGTTTAGAAAATGTTGAGAGCTTTGAAAAAAGCAGGAAAGAGGCTGAAAAAAATATTGAGTCTTTTGAAAAAGAGATTAGTGAGATAGATAAATCTCTTTTGGAGATAGGAGAAAATTACGGAGGATACTTAAAAGAAGAGAAGGAGAACCTGGAGACGGAGCTTGAGAAGAATGAGGCGCCTATCAAGTTTTCTACAACTGATACTTCTTTTATAGGCGAGGGCTGGACTCCTACTGCAAAAGTGGATGAGTTAGAAGAAGCTTTATCTGATATTAACGGAGGCAGCATCCTTTTTGAAGCTGAAAAAGAGGAAAAGGAAGGAGGTAACAGCGCTCCTGTTGATTATAAGCACAATGCTTTGACTGAAAGGTTTGAACCTCTTCTTGAGATGTACAGTCCGCCTAAGTACGTTGAGATAGATCCTACTTTTATTTTGGCTCTTACTTTCCCTGTTTTTTACGGTTTGATGCTTTCTGATTTCGGTTACGGGCTTTTAACTTTCGGAGTGTTCGCTGCTCTAAGAGTTAAAATGTCTGACTTCAGAAATATGTTGGACATGATGCTTCTTGCTTCTGTTTCAACGATGTTTTTCGGTTTATTAGGAGGTTCTGCTTTCGGAGTACCTATTTTCGGGCCTGAATCAGTTATCGGCACGGAGTTCTTAACTAGTCTGCCGATTCTGTTAGATTTCCAGAACGATGTGATGACTCTTATACTTATTTCGTTAGCTATGGGCTTTGTACAGCTCAACACCGGTATAATCATCGGTTTTTACAACAATCTGGTTAGTAAAGGTTTAGGAACTGCTGTTCTCAAAAACTTTTCTTGGATACTGTTTGAAGCCGGTTTAATCCTGTTAGGAACAAACTTTACCGGTTTAACAAGTGTGCACAACGGTTTTTCTGCTGCTCTAATATTAACGGGCTGCGGAATGTACCTTAAAGGTGAGGGCGCTCTTGGAGTTATGAACCTTGTTTTAGCTGTCACTGATGTTCTTTCATACATCAGACTGATGGCTTTAGGTATTGCTACTGTTTCAATAGCTTCTGTTATCAATATGATGGCAGGTATTTTTTTCAACCTTGGAATAATAGGTGTTTTGTTAGGAACCATAGTTCTGATCGGAGGCCATGTGTTCAACATTGCTTTCCAGGTACTAGGTTCTTCACTTCACTCTCTTCGTCTAAACTTCGTTGAGTTTTTCGACAAGTTTTACGAAGGCGGTGGAGAAAAGTTCAAACCGTTTGGAAGAAAAACAGTTTAGGAGGTGACTAAGAATGGATATTAACTTAGGTCTAAAAGCAATCGGTGCAGGTCTAGCTATCGGAATAGCTTGTCTTGGATCTGCTATCGGAGAAGGAAACGCAGCATCAGCAGCTATCGGAGCTACTGCTGAAAATGAGGAAAACTTTACAAAGAGTCTTATCTTAACAGTGCTGCCGGAAACTCAGGCTATTTTTGGACTTGTTATCGCGATCTGGATACTTACACAGCTTTAAAGTGAGGAAAAATGAGTTTAAGAGAAGTAAAATCAGAGATTATGGAGGGAGCAGATTCCCGAGTAGAAGAGATTTTGTCAGAGGCTGGAAAAAAGGCTGAAGAGATAGTTGAGGAAGCTGAAAGGAAGGCTGAGGAAATCGAGAAAGAAAACAGGGAAAGAATTGAGAAAATGGCTGAACAAGTTGTTGAGAGACGTAAGTCCGAGGCTCGTCTGAAAGTTAAGAAGGACAAGGCTTCTGCTAAGGGAGAGGTCTTACAAGAAGTGCGGGAAGAGTTCGGAAAAGAGGTCTCCGGTATCTCGGATGAAAGAGAGCTAAAACTTGTTAAAAAAGCTGTCAAAAACGTGTCTGAAAAAGTTGAGATCAGTGAACTCACTGTTTCAGAACAGCTGGTTGACTCGTTAGAGGACGAGTTCGGCGACTTGGAAGTTGTCGGCGACAGTATTAGAGGAGTAAAAATAAAGGAGTCTGACAGGGATGTAGTACACAACCTCACTTTTGAGAAGTTAGTGGATGAAGTCTTTGAAAACAACAAGTACCAGGTAAGCAGGAAAGTTTTTGAGGGGTAAAAAGATGAACGACAACATCCACTACCTTAACTCCCGTGTAAGAGCTATGAAGGGAAAGCTTCTGGA
>JALDAI010000041.1 GCA_022729285.1 Candidatus Nanoanaerosalina archaeon | reverse complement strand
GCTTGTATGAGAACCATGAGAACCGTGAGAACCATGACTACTATGACTACCATGAGAACCGTGACTACCATGACTACTATGACTACTGTGAGAACCATGACTACTGTGAGATCCATGGCTTGTATGAGAACCATGAGAACCGTGGGAACCATGGCTTGTATGAGAACCATGAGAACCGTGACTACCATGACTACTATGACTACTGTGAGATCCGTGGCTTGTATGAGAACCATGAGAACCGTGAGAACCATGACTACTGTGGGAACCATGACTACTGTGGGAACCATGACTACTGTGGGAACCATGACTACTATGGGATGCATGTGATGCATGGTGGCCGTGATCAGCTTGGATTGTTCCACTATCCCAGGAAACAGAGTAACTATTACTATGTACTGCAGCTACATCAGGAACAAGGTTGAGAAGTGAAACTGATCCTAAAAAACTTCCTATCGAAAGCATCTTATGCTTCGACATCCCTCCTTTCTCTCCGGCTACGAATCCTGACACTGCTTTACCTGCTTTAGGAATCGCTCCTTCATCACTATTTTCTTCTGACATATTGATTTAACTGTACAAACATTTGTTTTTTTGAGTTAAATAAGTTTTTGTGAGTTCTTTATAGTTTTCTAGCAATTATTTGTCTAAAAAGTATTATAACAATCTTTTTATTCTCATAATCCACTTATATATTAATCCGATAATAATTTTTTCTTATGTCTGAAAAGGTCCTAAACAACCTTGTTGATAAGATGCATAAGTTTTCGTTGAAAGAGTTGGAATCTTTTGATCTTGGTTCTGAAGGCGTTTCAGGTAAGTACAGCTGTTTATACAACCTTGAAAGTTCTGAAAAATATGATCCTGAAAGACATTCTTTGGAATCTGATATGGACACATGTGATATATACATACACATCCCTTTCTGTTCTAGAAAGTGTGATTTCTGTGTTTATTCTGTAACTGAAGGTATAAAGAATAAGGATAACTTAATAGAAGGTATTTTGGATGAAATGGAATTTTATAATGACAAAGATTTTTCTGTAACTTATTTATCAGTAGGCGGAGGATCACCGTCTTTGCTACCTTTAGAAGACTTAGAAAAAATAATTGAAAAGGCTAAGGATGTTTTTAATACTTCTAATTCTTCCAATATTAAGATAGAGTTACATCCTGAACTTGTCAGAAAAACTGATTATAACGATTATTTAAAAAATCTTAGAGAGATAGGGTTTAACCAGGTAAGTGTTGGCGTAGAGTCTTTCAACAACCAAATTTTAAATAATAATAACCGTGGCCACTCTGTTGAGGAAGCTATTGAATTAGTTAATACTTGTAAACAAGTTTTTGAAACTGTTAGAATAGATATTCTTTATGGGCTTGAAGACCAGTCAATAAATAATTGGAGAAAAACTATTAAGAAGTCTTTAAAGCTTAATATAGACTACGTATGCGCATATAAAGTGATAAAAAGTTCTGAAAATGTTGATTCATTAAGAAAAAAGGATTTAATGCAGCTAATGGTTTTAAACACGTTCTTGAAAGCGGGAGGATGGTATCCTGAAGGCCACAAAGATACTGAGATACGGTTTAGGAAAATAGGCGAAAATGAGGAAATTAAGGAGTCTAATGGACGACTAAAAATAATTGGTTTAGGGCCTAGTTCTTTTAGCATCACTGACTCATATACTGCTTTAAACTCGGAAAATATAACTGATTACTTGGAAAATGTTTCTAGTAACGGTGTGGGCGTAAATCTTGTAAACGAGTTTAGTTTTACTGATGAACTAATTCACTGTATTCTCCACAATACTATGTTCAACTCATTTATTGATTATACTTTTTTTGAGAAAAAATTCGGGATTGATTTTAAAAAAAGGTTTTCTAAGGAGTTATCTCTTTTGAAAGGTAAAGGGCTCCTTGAACTGTATGATAAAAAAGCTGTTGTAACTAAAAAAGGGCTTTTAAGAACTAACTTTCTAATAAAGACTTTTTTACCACAAGACTACTTAAAAAAGTATAAAGATTTCAGGGAAAACGGAGGTTTTAATGAGGCGTACTTAAACCAACAAATAATCAACCATCCGTTTGGTATACAGCTCGATGAGGAAAATATTTAATGACTATAATGTTGTAGAAGATTTTTTATCTCTTTCAAAGGAAAGTAGGAAGTTGAAAAACTCTAAAGCTACCTCCTCCATATCCACGTCTAACTCGGTTGTAATACCTATACTTACTTCTTCTCCGTCTTCTTTTTTTGTCACTGAAAAGTTTTTTTCAAACCGTTCAATTGTTCTATCAATACTGTTTTCTGAGTAAAGACTACTTGAAAGTTTTAACTCTGCTTCTTTGTCCAAAACATTTATATTGTCAATCATTCTTCCTCAAGAATTATTGCGTTGACAGGACATGTTTCAGCTGCACTTTTTACGTTTTCATCTATCTCCTGGCTTACTGGTTTAGATCTACCGTTTTCATCCAGTTCAAAGCTTTCTGGTGCTAATGTTCTACAGGTCCCACAGTTTGTACAAAGACTTTGATCAACTTTTACTTTATCTCCAACAACAGGGTACTCACCGTCTTCCTCGTCTTCTTCAAGATCGTCTGGCATGTCATCAGGTGTCCAAGATTTTGCTATACCGTCTAAATCCATATCTTCTAATCCTTCAGATTTTTCTGGTGACCAGGTTTCTGCAATACCTTCTTCGTCTTGTATAATATCTGCTTCACCTGCTTCAACTTCTTCTGATTCTTCATCAGTATAAACTACTCCATTAGTATTTAATGCTCTTTGTATAATAGCGTTTCTTACTCCCTGGTTTCTTGAAGCCTGTATAACGTATACTGCATAATTAACAAGTTCGTTTTGTAGTTCTTTCGTAAGTTCTTCAAGCTCTACCTCATCTGTTTTAGGTTTTAATTTAACTTTAACTGTTTCTTCCGGATCTCCGTCGAATATAAAGTATGCTTTATCTAGAAAAGTGTATGCTGCTGAGTAAATTACTTCTAAAGAAAAAATATCGGGGTTGATCTCAACTGTGGCGAACTCTCCGTCATCGCTTATACTAACGTTTGTCTGGAATTCCATACTACTTAATGAATAATCTAATTTTTTATATTAATGTGGACACCCAATGTATTACATCGGTTCTAAGCGCTACTGTTAACAGATACCCTATCCAAATTATAAGTGCGAAGTACTGTTTCCTATCGGTTCTAAGTGTTTTAAGACCTAGTTTGCCTTTTTCGTAGAGGTTTTTTATCTTCTCAACATCTTTTTCTGTCAAAAATATTATGTTGTGGATAAAATTATTCTTTTTCTGTTCCATGTAGTCGATAAATGAAACGTTTAGAAAGCTTACTTTATGGTAAGAATCATTTTCTTCCACTATACCCTCTGCAGGGCTCATACCTTCCTCTAAATCCTCTATATCAGTTTCTTTTGTGTAAAAGTAGTATATGAGGTAGAGTAGGAAGAATCTGAAAAATACGAAGATACCTATAAGCATCAATGATTCAAAAACAAATTCCTGTGTCATAACTCTCTGTCTGTCGAAAATTATCCTTAGAACTGCTAAAAGAAAGAAAACAAGCTCTGATTTAAGCGATAAAACTGAGTAAAACAGTTCAAAAGCTAGGAAAAGGATAAACATTGCTATGAAAAAATCTACATGGATACCTGACATCTCTAAAAATCGCATAGTTATACCGGCTATACCTAAAAGAATCACTGCCAATAGTAAAAGCCTGTAGGGCTCTAAAGAGTATTTAAGTGCTTCTACTATCCTTTTTCTGCTATTTACTAAGACGTATATGGATAGTACGAAAAAAATCGGTACAAAGGTGTTTAGGGCTAATGTCATTACTAGGTTTATGTTGTACATTGTATGCGGTAAAAGAAGTATATAGACTAAGAAAAGTTTTGCATCTCCTGCTGGCCAAATACCTATAAAGTAAAACCCAAAGCTTACTGCTAATCCTAATAGAAATATTTTAACAACTTGTAACGGGATAATAAACATCTGTCCGGTAAATAAATGGTATGCTAAACCTCCTAGAAGAAGTGCCACGATATACTGGTTTTTTATCAAGCCGGTTTTAAAGTCTTCATAGGCTATAATTAGTGATATAAAAGATACAGGTAGGAGGATGGGTAGAAAGTTTAGAATATTTTCTAACATTTTTTGTCCTCCTTTCCCTCTCTTACCTTACTTGCTGTACACTTTGTCTTCTTCTTTCCATTTTTTAAGCATTTTTCTGTCTTCTTCACTGTAAATAATCCTTTTGAAAATGTCTTTAATCATCCTACTGTACATACGCGTTCTTTCGTCTTCACAAACTTTTGAAACGATCGATCCCTGCTGTTTATAAGTTGCTACAGGGCATACTCCGCAGAAAGGTTTCCATTCACAGTTGTTACATATGTAGCTCTCTTTTGATGAGATATCTACCATTGAGATAAGTGTTTCGTTGTCAAATATTTCTGTATACTTTGATTCGTAGACGTTACCTAGTTTAAACATTTCGTCAATCTTTCCTTCATCGCATGTATGTATGTCTCCGTTGTACTTGTAGACAAGCTGGCCGATACCGGCTCCACAAGGAGACATTATATCGACGTAGTTAGGGTCGTAGTCGTCAAATATCTTGTAAAGGAAAACCATCGCCATTAGTTCATGGAGTTTGTGTCCGTTCCTGTTAACCTCCATTATGTAGTCTAAAGAGTTTGTCCAGAAGTTGAAGAACTCTTTCTGAGTATAACCTATCTGGTCCCAGGTATCTTTTGCGTAACCAAGGTTGTTTAGAGGTCTTAACCATATACCGTTAAAACCAAGGTCTACAAATTCGTCTACAATGTCTTTACCTCTCCCTAATGCGTGGCTTGTAACTGTTGTCATAGCGTTTAAATTGAAATCGTCGCTGAATTCGTTGTTTATCCTGTTTATCCAGTGAACAGTGTCCTCATATGTTCCTCTACCGTCTCTGGCATAAATCCTGTTTTTATCGTGGATATCTTTAGGTCCGTCAAGCGATGTTGCTAAACCCTTTATCTCCCTTTTTTTAAGTGAGTCAATGATATCTTCGTTCATCAGAGTTAAGTTTGTTACAAGGCTGAAACTAATCCTTTTACCTTCTTCCTCTGCTCTATCTCTTGCGTAGTCTATTATGAACTCTGTTGTATCGTAGTTTAGAAGAGTGTCTCCTCCCTGGAACTCGATTATATGGGAGTCTGAAGGCGCTTTCATTATAAAGTCAACGATTTTTTTAGCGGTCTCCCGATCCATATCCACATCTTTTTCATCCACATGTTTCGCTCTTGAGTGGCAGTAGACACACCTGGCGTTACACCTCATAGTAGGTGTTACGATGTGTAGTGTTGGTCCCTGGTAGAGAAATGACTTGCTTTTCCTGTAAGTTTCTACTACGTCTTTTACATTGTCTTCTGAAAGGATTATCCCTTCTTTCTCAAGTTTCTGGTAAAGTTTTTTGTCTTCATGAACTCTTCCAAGTCTTAAAAGTTTGTATTCTTGTTTATCAAGAACTGTCCATGAGCTGTGATCGGTTGTAACTAGGATATGGTTTTCATCGAACTTGTGGGTGTTGTAGTTGTTTAAAATATAATCTCTCTGCTTCAAGTTCTTCACATCTATTCCACTAATATTTGAAAAATCCATAATATCTATCTTCTCTACAAATTTTTTGGTTTTTTTAATCCGTTCCTAAAATATCTTCTTTCGACTCCACAGGTTCGCCTTCCACCGGTTCAAACTCTTCGAAACCATAATGTTCAGGATACTCTTTCCAAGGCCCTTCACATACTTTGTAAAACCTGCATCTCTTACACTTCTCTGCCTTCTTTTTCTCAGTTGTCTTCCTAACTTTTTCATGGTCTTTAATATTCTTTTCTTGTCCTCTGATATCTGCGTTAGGCATGTAAAGCTGGGAAACGTATTTTTCAAAGCCTTCCATGAAGCAGTAAGGGTATGCTTCTACCATCATGTTTTTGACTTCGTGTTCATGGTTCTCCGCTATCTCCAGTGCTTTATGAACATAAGGCTTTACCTTTGATTTTCTAGGCACTACTTCGTAAAAGTTGTCTCCAGCGTTTCCGCAGGGATGTACAAAGGCTAGCTGGAACTGGTCAACACCTATCTCCATCAGTATTTCAACTGTTTCCGGAAGTTTTTCGTAGTTGTACTTGTTTATCACTGTATTAGTTATAACGTAGGCTCCGAGTTCTTTAAGATTCTTAATCCCGTTAAGTGTCTGCTCAAAGCTTCCTTCTGCTCTTGTACCGTTTTCATGCGTTTCTTTATCAGGTCCGTGTAAAGCCGGTGAGAACTCTGTTACTCCTGCATCTAAAAGTTTTTTAGCATATTTTTTGTAGTAAAACATCCGTCCGTTCGTCTGTATCTGGATGTTTCTGAAACCTATTTTTTTAGCGGTTTCAACTAGTTTAGGCAGCTCTGGTCTTATTGTAGGCTCCCCTCCTGTAAACACAACTTCTCTTGCACCGTCTCTGTAGCCTTCTTTAAGATCTTTCACTAACTCTTCAAAAGTATTATCTCCCTGATCTTTCCTATGTGCTTGGGCACAGAAAACGCAGTTGTTGTTACATGTAAACCCTACTTTAAGATCAAGTCTTTTCATTAAAACATCCTTTTTCATCTAACTGTTAAAACTGTTT
>JALDAI010000030.1 GCA_022729285.1 Candidatus Nanoanaerosalina archaeon | reverse complement strand
TTTGAGATAACAAAGAAAAAAGCAGCGATATTAACTATCATACTTTTAGTAGGTTTGTTAGCACGTGTAGCAGGACCTCAAAAATTCGGTGCAGGAGGAGGAGACGAACTTTACTACGTTTCAATTGCGGAAGAAGTTATGGAGACCGGTAGATTTGCGATTCCATCAGGTTTAGACGGTTACAGTTTCTTTATAAAATCTTATTATACATATACCTATATTTTAGCTCCTTTTACCTTGTTTTTTAACTCTTTTTAAGCAGGGAGAGGATTGAATATTTTGTTAGGTGTTTTAACAGTTCTAGGAGTTTTTGTTGTAGGTAAAAAGTTTTTCAACGAAAAAACCGGTTATGTTGCAGCAGGGTTGATGTCAGGACTGCCATTAGGAATATACCTTTCCAACACCACTGAGTCACAAGTTGTATCAGTTCTTTTAATAACGGTTTTAATACCTGTATTTAAGAACTACTTGGACAAAGAAACGTTTTTCTGGGGACTGGGATCAACTCTTTTCCTTTCAGCCTTAGTAATGTCAAGAACCTTTAACTGGACGTACCTACTAGTATTCCTAGGCTTATTATTATACTACCAGACCGGTTTTAGGGAACAAATGAAAGAATACATCGTCTATGGATTAGTTTTTGTCTCAACTACTTTTATCTCAGTAGAACAGACATTAAGCTTCGGTTTTAGAGAAGACGGAGGAGAGATATCTTTTTTCGGTACATACTTTTTAGACCACTTTAAACTGTTTCTTGGAAGAATTACCGGATCAGTTTTCTACTCAGTTGTTTCAGTAATCGGATTAACAGGAGTAATACTATCTAAAGGTAAAGAAAAAATCTCTTTGTTAATTATCCCATTGTTAGTCCATACTTTTAGCATGTTGTCCTACCAACACACATTCCAAAACTATCCTATGCCAAAGTTTTTCTACTTTTCATTCACCCTTCTCCTACCTTTCGTAGCATACGCATTAGTAGAAGCAGTAGATTACATACCGTACAAAAAAGTTTCATTAGCAGTTTTAGTACTTTTAACAGCAAGTTTAACAGGTATAGGTATTTTTGAAGGAGTTAATTATAGAGAAGAAACTCTTTTAGAACGAACAGAGTCAGCAACAGAGTTTTTTGAACAAGAATACCCTGACTGCAGTCTAATAGTATCCGATATCAGACCTATTGACCCTGTAATAGACGGTAGGTCTTACATGTTATCACATGATGAAAAAGAAAAAGAGTTTTACAGAGAAAACTTTGGAGACTGTATCATCCTTTACATGCATAGGTACGAGATAAAAGAAAGACATGAAACATTTTTAGAAAAGTTTGAACACGAAAAAATAGAAGTGGAGATCCCCGAAAGGTACGGGGAAAACGAAGAAGCCTGGTTTATTAAAACCGGTTAAACTTAGTACCCAAGATCTTCCAACATATCGTTGTAAGCCTTCTCAGGCAGCTCCTTAGGATTGGTTCCAGGAGTGTTTACAGGGTATACCCCGTCAAAGCCTAGTTCACTGTAGGTTTCAACAACTTCATCGTAATCAGTTTTTCCGATGCTTAGGTTACCTCCTATGTATAGAAGAACATCGTCCAAACCGTACTCAGTAAAGCTTTCCTTCAAACCTTTACAGTCCAACTCTCCCTGACCATAAAGAGAAGAAACCCATACAGCATCAGCGCCTTCCTCGTAAGCAGCGTCTACAAACTCTTTCTGAGAAGCCATCACCCCTATATTTACAGGCTCCACGTTTTCCGTCTGCTCAAGGTAAGTTTCGATAATACTGTTACCAACTTTATGCACATCAGACCCGATTACACCGGTCACAACTTTTATTGATTTTTTAGACATCTATTCCACCGTTATACCTAACCCTTAAAGATACAGCCTATAAAAATGTTTTGGGTTCTGAAAAGTTGTTAGAACTTTTAAACTAAATTATGAAAGATTTTAAAAGAAGTAAAGAGTTTTTAAAATTATTTTAGTTGTTGAAAAAAGAAAAGAAGAAAGTTTAACAAACATTTTTTGTCAGAAAAAGTTTTCCAACTCCTCCAACAGTTTGTCAAACTTCGTAAGGTTTTCCTCAAAGTTTTCGAAAAACTCTTTGTCGTTTATACCGTCGTAATCCGCTACCAAGAAAGTTCTGAAACCGAGTAGTTCCCTTAAAAACTTTTTAGATTCCTCAGAAATATCTAGGAACTGTATAACCATCTGAGATCTGGTGTCCTTACCTTGTTCATCAAAGTATTTCTCAGCATAGCTGTAAAGAATTTTAGGTGTTTCCTCCACAGCCTTATATATACCGTGTTTCTCCAAACCTTTTTTTGAGAACTTTTCAAAAGTTTCAGGCATGTTTTCAACAACTTGGTTACGGTAAACCCTTGCTTTTTCCGCTACAGAGCCGAAATCCTCCATAAAAATTTATTATAAAACGGTTTTAAAAAAAGTTTACTAAGTTTCAAAAACTTAAAAAGTATTAAAAGTGTTATTATAATATGATGAAAACACACCACATCATTTTTCTGACCATAATCACCGCTTTTTTGACAGGTATGTTAGGAGGGTATATAGTCGCTCCCGAGCACGAAGTAGTTGAAAGAGTTGAAAACCACTTCTCATACACCTTACAGGACGGCTACAACACTACGTACTTCCAAACTTTTTACAACAACCACAAACAATCAGTAGCGCATATAAAGGTTTACAAAGTAGTAGACGGCGAACGTAGAACATCCCAGGGAACAGGTTTTGTTATAAGAGAAGACGGAGTTTTAGCCACCAACGAACACGTTGTGCAGGACGCGCAACACATCGAAGTAAAGATGATGGATAACGAGTGGTACACCGCAGAAATCCTAGGGATAGATACTTACTCAGATTTAGCGGTTTTAGAGATAGATGAAACAGGTTTACAGGTTTTAGATATTGCAGAAAACAACCCCGAACCAGGAACCGTTGTTAAAGCGTTAGGAAGCCCTTTAGGACTTGAAGGAACTATTACACAAGGAATCGTTTCAGGGGTTAACAGGACTATAAGGACAGAAGGAAGAACTATTCCCGATGCAGTTCAGACAGATGCATCGATAGATCCGGGTAACTCAGGAGGACCGTTGTTAGGAGATACAGGAGAAGTAGTCGGTATAAACACCGCTAAAAGAGGAGAAAACATAGGTTTCGCGATAAGCCCTGCCCTTTTGAACAGGATTTTACCTAAGCTTATTGAAGAAGGAGAGTACAGACACCCTTACCTAGGAGTCAACACTTTCCAGGTAACGCCTTCAGTAGCCGAGAGGAACAACGTAGATACAGAAGGGGTTATGGTAGTGAACGTTGAGCCGGAAGGACCTTCCTCAAACGTTTTAAGAGGCGCTTCAAGGATACATAGAAGCAGTTTGATGACAGTACCTATAGGAGGGGACATCATCTTAGAAGCGGAAGGAACAGAGATTTTGAACGAACAAGACCTTAACTCCTTCCTTGTGAGAAACAAGTCTCCAGGAGAAGAAGTCGAGTTCAAAGTTTTGAGAAGAGGTTTGACAGGTTACAGAGAGACAAAAGTAACAGTCGAGTTAGGAGAAAGACCTAGAGGAGAGGAAACAGCCGGGATAGCTTTAAGGAGTTGATCACTCCTTCATCAATTTCTTTTTGAAATACGAGAAGTACGTCAAGGTTAACAAACCTAAAATTATTAGAGAAATTCCTAAAGCTATAATTAATGGATTTCCTGTTTCCTGGGTAGTTGCTGCAGCTGTTTCAGCCGTTTCCATCATCATTTCCGGTTCAGCAGCTTCATCAACTACCTCGGATAACATTTGTTGTACAACTATTCCGGCTCCTAAAGCGGTTGTTAAAGCGGATGAGAAAATCGTGAAAGAAACCTTTCTCTTAGAACCGTTAGCAATCGCTTTAGCCTTTCTAGTAGGCGAGTAAACCACCCTTCTCCTACCCTTTTCAGAATCTTTTTCAACAAGATCAGCGTCAGAAAGTTTCGTTAAGTGTCCTACAACCGTTGATTTGCTCTTACCGATGTTTTTAGCGATTTCAGTAGGGGTTGAAGGCTCTTTTAGTAAAGACTGTAAAATCTTTAGACGAGTGGGTGAAGAAAGAGCTTTTACAGACCGGTAGTTTATCTCCATTAGAAAAGTATTTTCGTGTCAATGTATTAAACTTGTTGTGGTTTCTGTTCGGTTTAGACCGAATTAAGTATAACATAAACATTATTTTTATTTACCGACCTAACCTATTATTAATTGAACAAAACAACTAATAGGTAAAAAAGTGGTTCAATTGGACTCAAAAATTGAGATAAAGAATTTCAAAGGCTTAGACAGGCTTAAATTCACATATTCAGACATAAATATTTTTACAGGCCGTAACAATGTCGGTAAAAGCTCAGTTTTAGAGTCCGTAAGTTTATGTTTAAAGCCTTCTAGTATAGATTCATATAAAGATAAGAGGTATCTTTTGAGAAACCTTTGTAAAAAAGGAGAGATAACCGTTTCAGACAAAAAAGTTGAGATATCTAAACCAGAAAAGTTTTCAGAACTTGAAGAAGAGTTCGGTAAACGTGTTAAGAAAAACTATAAAATTTCATCAACTAATTCAGCAGATCCGTTAAAAGATTTTTCTGCAAAAGAAGTTGGACAGATCTTTTCAGATGAAACCGATATTGTGGAAAAAGTCTTAGATAAAAGTTTTAAAATCAGTACAGAAGAGATGGAAAAAGTTTTCTTAGATAGATTAGACAACTCTACTTGGGAAAGAGTTTTTGAAATAGCTTCTAACAACTTAGGAGTTGAAGAAATACAAAGAGAACGGAGAATCACTTTAAAAATAGGCCGTAAGAAAAGACCTATGATTTTAGAAGATCCAAGGGTTAGTAGTAAAAAGTTGTCTTATCTTGACAACAAGCAACCGGATATACAGGAAAAACTTGAACAGTTTGTAGAAGAAAGAAACCTTGTAAAAGGTTTTTCAGGTCTTAGAGGAGGTAATATAGTTTTTAAAGGTGATAAAAAGCCGATACCTGTCGAGTTTATGGGAGACGGTTTTAGATCAGTTTTAGGGATTATTTTAAAGATTTTAGAGACCGATGATAAGTATATATTGTTAGAAGAACCGGAAAAGTACTTACACCCCGGTTATATCTCTCAGATGGTATCATTTATTTCAGATATTGTAAAAGATAATGGCAGAAAGTTTTTCTTAACGACCCATAGCCGGGATCTTTTAGAAACATTCTTCGACAGTGATTTTGAAGAAGAGCTTAAAGATAAAGTAAAAGTCTTTAGAATGCAGAACCTTTCAGATTTAGAAGTTCTTAGCTACCAGGATGCCTATGATGAAGTTAATGAGATCTTGATGGACTTAAGAGGTGTTTAACATAATTATCTTACTTTGTGAAGGTAAGAATGAGAAAGTTCTTTCTAAAAAGTTTTTAGAAAACGAAGGCAAAAAAGTTGAGACCTTTGAACTTGAAAGTGGAGACAAAAAAGATCAAATAAGTAAAATTAGAGAGACGAGTTCAAAGAAGTGTAAAGACTACTTAGTAAAAGATGAAGGAGGTAAATCAGCGTTACAAAAAGTGGTTTTATCCCTGACTAACTGGGTAAAAAGAGTGGACCATAAATTGAAGTTATTTTTTGACCTAGACACAGGTTGTATAGAAAATTTTACTGATAAATTAAGAGACGATTATAGCCGTAGAAGAGTTGAAGTAGATATCAGACAAGAAAGGTTGGAAGAAACAGATAAGTTTATTTTTGAGAGATTAGATATTGAATTGGAGAAAGGTTTTTTGCAGATAGAGGTTTTAGCAACAAAGAAAAACCTTGAACAAGTAAAAGATGAGTTAGGAAAAAGCGATGAAGAGTTTATATACGAAAATAAGGATGTTCTAAGTAAGTTTTTTATAGTATAACACTGTTATACCTCTTTGTTCGTTTAAAGCCGAACAATCCGTTTTTCATCGGTTTTAGAGATTTGGAAAGTTGTTTTCCATGTTTTTTCCTGTTACAACTTTTGTAGAGTAAGTTTTTTGTTTAAAGGTTTTTCTCGGTTTAAAGTTTGTTTGATTGTTCAAATGAGTTTTTTAGTTGGTATAAAGGATTTTTAGAAGGTTTTAGATGTATTAAAGAAGTTATGAACTTTAGAAGGGGTGGGTGTGTGAAGATGGTGATGTGGTGTGAAAGACGCTTAAAACTGTTTAAGAACTATCTAAAAGTTTCATGAACTTTTATTTTTCCTGAAAGTAGCTTAGAAACACGATTTAGGTCGTTTCTGAACCGTTTCTAAGGAAAGGTATTTAAAGGGTTCTATACCAAGTAATTAACAGGTTTCAGGTTAGCCGCACCTTTACCATTTTGGTAGGGTGTAAAAACCATTGTAAAAATACGAGATGGTCGAGGGGCTTTCTGCCCCCAAGGCCCCAATCAATAATGTTGGGGGCACATCCGGCATGAACCTGGAACTCGATCACCAAAAGGTGAAATAAAAAATGAAAGTAAAAAACGCAATTAAGAAGGTTGGTGCTGTAGCGGCTTCAACCTTGATGGTTGGTCTTTCACTGGGAACAGCTGCAACGCTGGCAGGATTCCCTTCCGAATATGTTGAGGAAGACGGAGTACCTACAGCTAACGTAGTTGTTGGATCCCAGGGACAGATCACTGACGTAGTTGGAGCAATAAATATTGCTGCAGCCTATGGACAAGAAACAGTTCAAACTGAAACTATAACAGAAGAGATGGAGGTCGAAGTAGAAGGATCTTCAGAATGGTCCGCAGACAACGGTCTAACACTTAACAGACCTAACAGGAACCTGTACCTAGACGACAAAACAGATTCCGGAATCGACGGACTTATGGCAGGAGACCTAGACTTCCTAGCTGACCAGACTTTCGAAGACGGTGACGACGATGAAGTAACTGTAGAGTACGAAGTCAACATCGGAGAAAAAGATCAGATGTTCGACGCTGATAAGAGAAGTCAGGACGAAATCGATCTTTATGTAAATGTACCTGATGTATCAGAAAGCGAATATCTATTCGCTTACGAGACTTTCTTCGACGATGAAGTAAACTTCACAGACGAAGATCTTGAAAACGAAGAGATCGAGCTTTTCGGATCAACTTATGAGATTTCCGAAGACACTGACGAAGATCAGTTAGTTCTTTTCGGAGACTCTGAAACATTTGAAGCACAGTACAGAGAAGAGACAACAATCGAAATCGATGGAAACGAGCACACAATCGAAGTAAGATACGTTTCTGACGACTCAGAAGCTACAATCAGAGTAGACGGAGAGACAAGAAGAGTTGAAGAATCCGACACAATCCGACTTTCCGGACAGGATGTCAGAGTAAGAGACATCTTCAGAACAGGACCTGACGGAGAAGGAGATGTTAACTTCGGAATCGGCTCAGAAGAAATGATTCTAGAAGACGATAGCGAAATCGAAATCGACGGAGACGATGTTAGAGGAACATTAGTCGAATTTGATGGAGAGAATAGCGACGGATACGTTAACGCTCTGGAAGAAATCTCAATCAAGTACGGATCTCTATCAAGGGACGAAAGATTCGTTGCAAGAGGAGAAGCTTACCAGGACCCAGTATTCGGTCTTGAATTCCATTACGGAGGAGCAGCTCCAGACGCAGCTGAAGACTACGCAGAGAACATCAACGTAGATGCTGACGGAGACGACGCAGAACTTACGATGACAGACGATTCAGGAGACGAAGCAACCCTTACAATCGCAGACGAAGATGCTGAAGCAGGCTACCTTGGAGACGGTGAAGGAGAGTACTTGATGTACGAAGGTCAGAGCGCTACAATCGACGACTACTTTGTACTTAACTACGACGAAATGGCTTCGATGTTCCAGGTAACAGACATCGACGACGGAATCGGCGACGAGCTTGTTGAAATCGAAGACGTTTTCAGCGGAGACATCATCGAATTGGACGAAGACGATTTCGATGAGACAGATACAGCTGAGTTCAGACTGAACAGAGTAAGGTACGAAGCAACTCTTGAAACAGAAGATGAAGATGACCAAGAAGACATGAAAGTTTCCATTGCTAGAAAAGATAGTGACGAGCTAGTTGTTACTCCTGCAGTTTACACACAGGAAGATGGAGCAGTATTCCTAGCGAAC
>JALDAI010000042.1 GCA_022729285.1 Candidatus Nanoanaerosalina archaeon | reverse complement strand
GGTGCAATGGCTTTGTCCTCTATCACGGTGGTTTTGAACTCTTTAAGACTTCGTAGGATAAAGCTGTAAACCGATCTTTAAATTTTGGTTTGTTTTAAATAATTTCATGAATAAATCCAGAATAGTATGCCTGTTTCAGTCAGAAATATTGTAAAAATGATGGTGATCTTTTCTCTATACCAGGGGAAAAAACATGGATACGAGATAATGAATGAGATCGAGGAATCAACCGGTAAAAGACCTAGTGCATCACAGATATACCCTTTCCTCACAAAGCTTGAGGAGAACAACTTGATAGAGGTTGATGAAACCGGTGATAGGGGAAAAAAGGTTTACTCATTAAACAGTGAAGGAACTGACTTTGTAGAGAGAAAGCTAGACATGTTTTCTGAAATAATCTCTTCAACTATCGAGAAGAACTTGTCGGTATGTGCTCACTGTGGATGCAAAGTTTACGAAGGCGGTGTAACAGAGGAGTCTGACGGTGAAGATCTTAGGTTCTGTTGTAAGCACTGTGCAAAAAGTTATTTAGATTAAAATACTGTCTATATAGTAAAATTTTATAACCTCATTTAAAGAATAATTTAATGGATGGTTATAGAAAATATTCACACAGTATTACCGGTGTTTTACCCATTCTTTTTCACACTGTTAGGACTACTATTCTTGATACATCTACCTAAACTAATCGATAAAATAAGTGAATTCATAAAAGATACTGATAAAACAGTTTTAATAATTCTTTCAGCTCTTGTACTTGCAGGGTTTGTTTTAAGAGCTTTTGTTTTTCCTGCTAATAACTTCTACTTTTTAGATGAACATTATGCTGTCGATGTTGGTAACAATATGGCAGAGACGGGTCAGCTTATAAGAAATGAGCCGTTATTAAATGAGACGATTTATTTACCTAACAACCCTGAAGAAGGTTACAACTCTGAAGCGGGATACTTTTACATTGTTGGCATGCTCTTCAAAGTTTTCGGATCTAACTCTATGTATCCAATCGTAATGAACATAATTTTAGGATCATTAACTGTTTTAATTTTAGGAATTTTCGGTTTAAAGTTCTTCGGTAAAAAGGTAGGGCTAATATCTACAGGTATTATCGCTATACTTCACTTCCATTTAATACATTCCTTTATAGGTGAAAAAACGGTTGCATCGGTATTTTTCATTTCTCTATTCCTATTAAGTAGTTTTTATGTGATAAAGAAAGATGCTGGCGAACTAACTTTTTTCGCATTTATCAACTATTTATGGGCAGGTTTTATCCGTCCGGAATTCTTTCTATTTTTCCTACCTATAACTGTTCTAGTTTTTTACACGGATTCTAAACAGATTATTAACCCTTTCAAACCTAGAAAAGTCAAAAAAACATTTTTCTACATATTTGTGTTAGTATCAGCTTTCCTAGCCTATTTTAAACTACTTGATAAAATCTTTTTTTACGGTACGGGAGGTTCGAACAACTTTCACTACTTTAGTTTAAACAACTTTTTTAGCGCTATCGGATCCGGAAATGTTCGTTACATCATATTTATAGGGTTACTGGTCTTCCTAGCTTTTTCAGACAAAAAAATTGGTTACAAAAACTACTTTGAACCGGATTTTTGGTTATTACTTAGTACGGCAGTAATATTCCTAACATTCTCATTACTTTTTACGTATACAACTTCACAGTATTTAGTGCTCCCTTATATCCTACTCACTTTTTATTTTGTAAAATTATTCTTTGATCTTAGAGATAAGAAAGCGAAGATGGTAGTTGGTCTACTGCTCTTTTTTATCATTAGTTTAAGTATTTTAGAAACAACTACACTCGATCACCGAGAGGGTTATAGAGAAGGTAAAAACATATTAGCGGAGGAATACGATGGAGAGTATATGATTACTAGGGAATTTGAACTTTTCGTAACTAACGGGGTTAAAGGTGTTTCAAAAACAGTTTTTGATCAACAAAGTGAATTACTAGCTCAAAAAATATCTGAAGAAGATATATTTTTTAAGGTAGATAGTACTGAGGATAAGCCATACGGTATTCCTAGCGAGGTTGAATTGGAAAAGGTTGATTCTATAAACTTGCATAACCCTAATGGAGAAGAGTCTGATGAAGGGTTAGTATACAATATATATGAAGTAACCGGATTTGAACTTGATTGATTTAATAATCAGAATTTTTATATTGTAACCTTGTTCATATACTTGTATGAGCTTTATGATGGATCAGATGGTTTTTCTTTTCGCAACTTTTTTCGGAGGATTCGGCATAATTATCAGCATACTTTCTTTTTCCATATTCAACATTTTTGAGGAAAGAGCAGAAGTAGCAGAAGTATCTTTCCAGCTACACCCTAAAAAAATATATTATGAGTTTTTAGCAACACTTTTCATAAACGGAGTTATGTTGATAGGATTTATCTTTTATGCTATATGGGGAGTATTAGCTTTCCCTCTTTCCTGGAACATAGGGATGTCGATAGGGGTTTTATACATGTTTACAATGAGTATCATCTTATTTAGATGGTGGAGGCGGTTCAAATGATGATCGACAAGTTTATCTTCGGTGTATACGGAGTTATAATGTTTTTCATAATCACTTTTTACAACATCAGGATCCTTGAAAACTTTGAAGCACACCCAAAAATAGCTTTATCCAACTTTTTCACCAGAGAAAATACGCCTACAGTGTTTAAAATCCTGAGCATTTCCGCATCCATTCTTAGCATAGGTTACACGTTTAATATGATAGGAACGCTGTTCGGAGTGTTCGGAGTAGGATATGTAACTGTATTTGTAAACTTTATGATCTCGCTTGTACTAGTCTACTTTTACAGACAAGTTTTCCTAATAACCTGTAAAATATCCGATCTAGAGGGGAAAGAGTTTAAGGAAAACCCTTTGTAGATAAAACTTTTTTTACTCACCTAACCTAATTCTTCTCTATGCCTTTTGAAACAGTTTTACTTTTAGCAATACTTATAGTAGTTGTCTACCTGCTCTACCAGTTTAAAGAAAACAGTTTAGATCGCCCTGAAACGGATAAAATATCTTTAACGTTTGAGAAAACGTTGAAAGAGTCAGGTATATTTGAGCAGGTTGGTAAACTGAACAGCCATGCTAGAGAGATTAAAGAGTCTCACCAAGATATCTCGAAGATGTTGAGAAATCCTCATGAGAGAGGGAGTTTCGGCGAGGAACAGTTAGAAGTAATGTTAAAAGATATTCTCCCAGAAAAAGTTTTTGGGGTTAGGAAAAAAGTTTTAGACGGAGTTGTCCCTGACGCATATATCAAGACGACTTCCGGGATCTTATGTATCGACTCAAAGTTTCCACTAGACAATTATAGAAGAATGGTTGATGCGGAGGAAGAAGCTGTTGAAAAAAAGTTTAGAAAAAAGTTTTTGAAAGACGTTGAAAAACATCTTTCAAAGGTTGAAAAAGATTATTTGAAACCTAACCAAGGAGGACTTAACACAGCTTTTGTTTTTATTCCGTCAGAAAGCGTATACTACTTCCTAGTATCCGAAGAGTTCGATCTCATGAAAAACTTTGCTTCTAAAGGTGTTCAAACGGTATCCCCTTTAACGCTTGGACACAAACTTCAGCTGATTAAGTCAGGGATAAGATCGGAGAAGTTATCGAAGGAAGCAGAGAAGGTTGAGGAAAAAATCACAGAGCTACACAAAAGTTTGGAAAGTTTTGAACAGGACTGGAGCACTCTACTAACTCATATAAAGAATGCAAAGACCAAGTCTGAAGATGTTGATAAGAAGTACGGTAAACTGAAAAACAGTTTTGAAAAAATATCTAACGATTAATCTTTGTACTTTCGGAAAAGGGTAGTTACTTTATAAAAAAAGGTGGTTAATAATTTTTTATGGTAAGCGAGAACTTTGATGAAGACATAATTTTATCCACATCACCTATCCTTGAAACACACGAAATAAATGAGCAGAAAGGTCTTGTGGTCGCTAACGTGACTCTTGGAAGACATGTTGGAAAAGATATCTTAGCAGGTCTCAGGGATACTTTCGGAGGAAGATCCAAGTCTTGGGAGAACTCTTTGACAGAGGCTCAGGAAGATGCTGTTGGAGAGATTGTTGAAGAAGCTAAAAAAGCAGGTGCAAACGCTGTAATAGGTTTAACAATTGTGGATGAATCAATAACAGAAGGTATCAAAAACGTTAAAGTAGTGGGTACCGCGGTTAAAGTCAAGTAAATTTCTTGACCGTTTCCCAAACTTTTTCTTTTATTTTTTTAAGACCGCTTAACTCGTTACAAGCCCACTCAGAGTTTTTGATAAAGTCGTAGTCTAAACTGCTTATAACTTGATCAGATCTGTAACCCCTTTCCACAGGCTGTTTAACTATGAACTCTTTTTCATAAGTGTGCTCAAGGTTTTTAGGGAATGTTATGTGTGAAGCAAGAACGTCTTTTATCGGGAACTTTTTCCTCAAAACTTTCCTACTAGTATCTTTTAAGAAATTACCTTTCACAGCGACTTCAGGATCTATGCTCCATGATTCGACAGGTTTATGTTGGTAAAAAGTTTTTTCCCCTGTTAAAAAGTTTTTCCTAGTATAAGCTCTTCTTTTGAACTCCTCATAACTTACTCCTCTGTAAAGGAGGATATCTCCGTCAAACCTTTCTCTCAGTAATTCCTGGTTAAACTCTTCAAACAGTTCAACAGCTTCTAACTCTTTTTCTTCAGGCTCTTCCAAATCATAAAAATAATGTTCTTTATCCTGTTGTGCCTTGTACCACAAAACATTTGTCTCCTTGTTTTCACTGCTGTTTTTCCAGGACTTAACAAATTTGTAGACAGTCTCCGCTATACTTTCTCCATACTTTTCAGAAAAAATTTGGAACTCTCTGTCAGAATTACTGTACTCCGGTATCCTATGGACTAAATCCCGTTTCTTAGAGTAGAAATAAGCGTTTCTAAGGCCTTTAGATGTATAAGCTGTGTTCCTTATAGGTGTAATATTGTTTTCTTCCAGGTAATCTTCCATACAGTAAATAGTTTTTAGTAAAAAATTTTATTCTTTCTGGAAGTAGCCTAACAACACACCTAAAACTGCTAAAGCACCTACTACAGGAGCTGCAACCCATAAATGTTCTTTAGCAAAGATGGATAAAACTGCTACAGTTGCTATAGAGATACCTCCTACGATACCCATTATTTCGGTGTACGGATTTTCATTAGACATAAGACTAATTAATGAATAAGTTATTATAAATACTTTTGAAATTTTTATAGGCAGCCGTTTTCTTTTAAGATATCCACTAAATGTTCAAAAGCTTCCATTATTACAGGAAAACCTTTGAAATGATCTGTTTTATGCTTTCTTAAGAACTCCTCAGACCATCCTTCCCAAGCCCCTTTGTCGTACAACATGTTAATTACAGGATCTATAGAATCTATTGCTCTTGCAAACTTTGCTTCCTTGGTCTCCAATTTTTCAAACCCTATGAAGTACTTTCTAAGGTTTGATGAGATAGGTCTAGGAAGTTGTTCAGCAAACTTTTCCATGCACTCAGTTTCATCTCTATCCCTGAAAACTTCGTTCCCTGGTTTTAGAGGTGTGTCTCCTGCCTCAACTTCATGTAGGTCATGGTATATGAGATGTCTGTAAACCTCTAATTCGTCAAGATCTTTCTCAGTTCTCTCTAAAAAGTAGTCCGCCGTTACTAAACAGCTCCATGAATGTTCTGCAGCTGATTCTTTCCTACCTTGGATAGGGTTCGATCTCTCTACTTTTTTCAACTCGTTTATCTGTTCCAGCTTCAATAAATCTTTCTTACCCATTTAGACAACTCTCCAAAATATTAATCCAGGTAGTCAGGTTTTTCATGCCCGATTTTTTCCAACGGATCAAGAAGTTCAGGGTTTTCTTTAAACATCTCTCTTACCGGTTCCAGCTTTTCAACAACATGTTCGGCAATCCCCTGCTTAAGGTCTGCAGGATGCAACTCTCCTTCGCTAAAGCTCTCCTCCAGCTCTTCGTATGTTGAAAACGTTACATCTCCCCCGTATTTATCAGGTCTTGTAATCTTTAACGAGTCATCCGCACCGAATATGTGGAACTCTGCCATCTGTAGTACAGGGTTGTCATCGGTTTCGTCCTGAGGACAGTAAGCACCGTTAATCCTATCCCTGATAACTTGTTCTGATGCGTGTAGAGGGAACATAGTTTTTGGTTTTGAAGAGCTCATCTTGTTACCTCCTGTAAGCGATACAACCAAAGGATGGTGTAGGCAACAAGGCTTTCTGTAACCGATCTTAGGTAAAAGCTCACGAGCCAACATATGGATCTTTCTCTGCTCAATACCTCCTATAGCAACATCCAAGTCCAAGTACTCGATGTCTAGAGCCTGCATCAGAGGATAAATAATCTGTGATATGGACTGTGACTCAACATCTCCACGTGCTACTTCCTGCATTGAACGAGTTCCTCTGTTTATAGTTGTGTTGATGCTTAGCTCCAACAAGTCTTTGAAGTAGTCCTCGCTTTTCTGGAAAGAAGTTCCTTTAACAAAATCTGCTTCAAGCCCTACTGCTCTAAAAGTTGCTTCCCAGTACTTTATCATATCGTCTATCCACTCACGCTCACCTTTCTTGTTAAGATACGTGTGGAGGTCTGCGAAAAGAACTTT